>CAYQBZ010000109.1:339-9073 GCA_964415855.1 uncultured Rikenellaceae bacterium | reverse complement strand
TGAAAAATGGATGGATTCCAGGAGTTATAAAACACTCGATTCCTTCAGGGGAAAGCTCTCACTGATGAAGTCGGATAATAAACTGCCCTATCAGCGGACACAGTATATGGATTTCATGATGACCACTTCGGAGATACTGAAAAAATATAAGGTCATTAACTAGCATCCTTTCTTCTCACCGGATAAATTGTCATAACAGGGAGGATATAAATATAAGGCGGCAGTCGGCAGTCGGCAGTCGACTTGTAGAGTGAATTAAAATCCTTTATATTTAAGGGTTGCTTTTCAAAGGATATGATGATGAAGTATTTACTCTTTTTACTCTTTTTGCTCTTTCTCCCCACAACAGTTTTAGCACAGAATCCTTTACAATATGTTGATCCCCTGATAGGTACGGGACCCGCCAGGACGGTAAGTGCTCTCAGGCACAGTGAGTCAGGTTCAGAGGACAAAGGACAAACCTACCCTGCTGCCGGCCGGCCTTTTGGAATGACCCAGTGGACACCGGAAACCCGTACAACGGAGATAAAATGCATCTCTCCATATTACTATAACGATAAGTATATCACAGGCTTCAGGGGAAGTCACTGGATGAGCGGAAGCTGCACGCAGGACTACGGCAGTGTAACTCTTATGCCCTTCACAACGGGTAATACAGATACCTTGAGTCATATACCGGTGTCGAAGTACAATCACAGGAATGAGACAGCCTCTCCTGCTTACTACAGGGTGACACTGGATAGTTATAAAATTGATGCCGAACTGGCAGGATCTGTCAGATCCGGAATGATGTGTTTTACATATAACGGCAGGACACCGGCTTATATATTTGTAAGGGTAAACAGTGACGAAAAGATGGGCAGGGTAACGGCTGATGAGGAGAACCTGGAAATAAGCGGTTATAATCCTGTCCACAGGATATACCAGGGAATTGGTAAATCAGCCGGCTTCAGCGGATATTTTGTGATCAGGTTCGACAGGCCCTTCCACACTATCCCTCAGCTTGGTACAGAACAGCAGATAGCACTTGGGTTTAATAATGAAAAGGCTATAATGGCACGCATCGGCACCTCGTTTACAAGCATAGAGGCTGCCAGGAATAACCTGGAAAATGAGATCCCCGGTTGGGACTTTGAAGGACTTCGCAAGGCTTCCGAGGATATCTGGAACGAGACTCTGGGCAAAGTGCAGGTGAGAGGAGGGTCAGAAGAAGACCTGATAAAATTCTACACCGCATTATACCACTGTTACCAGCTTCCGCGAATAGCAAGCGACGCTGATGGCAGCTACCAGGGTTTTGCAGATGACACAACGTTCCATAAAGCTGACGGATTTGATTATTATGATGATTTCTCAATGTGGGACACTTACCGCGCCCTGCATCCGTTGCTAACAATTCTGGAACCGCAGAGAAGCCTCGACATGGTTAAATCGCTCGTGCTTAAAGCTCAGCAGGGCGGCTGGATGCCGATCTTTCCCGCATGGGCCAATTATACAGCAGCTATGATAGGTGATCATGTAAGTACCACAATATCAGACGCATATATGAAAGGGATAAGCGGCTTCGATACAGATACCGCGTATAAATATATGCGAAAGAATGCTTTTGAAACACCTCCGGTGGCAGAATACAGGGACGGCAAAGGTCGGAGGGCACTTCAGAGCTACCTTAAATACGGATACATACCTCTTGAAGATAGTGTCCTGGATGCTTTTCACAGATTCGAGCAGGTATCAAGGACACTTGAGTATGCCTTTGATGACTATGCTCTTGCCAGGTTTGCTGAAGCGCTTGGCAAACCTGAAGATCATAGTACGTTGATAAAACGATCGGAAAACTGGAAAAATGTATTTGACAGCCAGACACTATTTGTCCGGGGACGCTATGCAGACGGGAGCTGGATAGAGCCTTTTGATCCCTATACAAAAGCAAGATTCATCACTGAAGGAACACCATTCCAGTACACCTGGTATGTACCACAGGATATCCCAGGACTGGTCAGTACTATGGGTGGTACTGATATTTTCCTGTCAAGGCTGAATGAATTTTTTGATAAAGGTTATTACTGGCACGGGAATGAGACCGACCATCAGGCCGCTTATATATTTGCAATGGCAGGTCAGCCTGAAAAAACACAGGAATGGGTTACCAGGATTGTTGATGAAGAATACGGTACAGGTCCGGGTGGTCTCAGCGGTAATGAGGATGCCGGCCAGATGTCGGCATGGCTTGCCTTCTCAATGATGGGATTCTACCCTGTCTGCCCCGCGTCAAACAATTATATCATTACAACACCGGCTTTCGATGAAGTGAAGATATTCCTTCCTTCGGGTAAGTTCTTTCTTATAAGTTCGGTTAGCAGTGAAAAGAACAGTAACTTCATAAGGGTTATTACCAAAGATGGAGGTAGATTCAACAACTGGTTTATAACTCATGAGGAAATAGTAAAAGGAAGCAGGTTCACATTTCAGCTCGATCCCAGGCCACCTGTTAAGTAAAACAAAGAATAATCTTGTTCTTATGATACAAACAGGCTACCTACCTGGAATACCGTAAATGACAGAAGCCAGGCTATTCCTGTGGTGTATATGACTATAAATGCGGCCCATTTCCAGCTCCCTGATTCCTTACGTATTGCACCTACTACAGCAACACAGGGGAAGTAGGTAAGTATGAACAACATAAAGGAGAAGGCTATCAAGGGGGTAAAAATCTTCTCACCTGAGGGATACGCCTGACCCTGTATCTTCTCAACCAGAGATGTTCCTCCTGCCTCACTCCCTCCCTGAAAGATCACACCTAAAGTACTTACAACAACCTCTTTTGCCGCGATACCTGATATAATGCTTACAGTCAGGCGCCAGTCGAATCCAAGTGGTTTCATAACAGGTTCAATAGCATGCCCGATGATACCTATAAAGGAGCCGGATTGCTGTTCCTCAGTCTGGGCCGCCTTCAGCCGGTAAACCGCTTGCATCTTTTCCGGCTGCGACAGGTCAGAGCTTTCCACCTTCTTAACTGCTGCCGTATAATCCTCTGAAAATCCAGCTGTGCGGGGGAAATTACTTAAGAGCCATATAATGACTGACGCAAGGAGAATTACACCTCCTATTTTTCTCAGGTAAAGACCTGTACGAAACCAGACATGTTTAAGGACGCTCCTGGGTGTCGGAACCCTGTAAGGCGGTAATTCCATAACAAACGGCACATCGGCTGACCTGAAAAAAACACGCTTCAGAAAAAGTGCGGATAACACAGCAAAAACGGCGCCCATGATATAAAGCAGGAAGAGTACCGTACCCTGATGCCTCGCAAAGAAAGCGCTAATAAATAAGATATAAACGGGTAACCTTGCACTGCACGACATGAAAGGGGTAATAAGCATTGTAATAAGTCGATCCCTGCGGCTCTCGATAATCCTGGTAGCCATTATCGCCGGGACATTACAGCCAAAGCCCATAAAGAGAGGAATGAATGATTTCCCGTGCAGACCCATCTTATGCATCAGCTTATCCATAATGAATACGGCCCTTGCCATATAACCAGTATCTTCCATGAAGGATATAAAAAGGAAAAGAATAACGATATTGGGCAGAAAGACAATTACACCACCGACTCCTCCAATAATTGCCTCTGCCAGGAAATCCCTGATAATACCGGGAGCTATTGTGGCTGAGACAAATTGCGACAGTTTTAATGTTCCGGTCTCCAGCCATTGCTTCGGATAACCTCCCAGCTTAAAAGTGGTATAAAAAGTGAGCCACATAAAGAATATGAAAAGAGGTATTCCCAGATACTTATTTGTAAGGTAGTTATCTATAACCTTTGTCTTCCTTAACCTCTCGATTGCATTCTCTTTCAGTGTCTCCTTTAATGCCCCTGAGATGAAACCGTACCTGAGATCGGTAATGACGGTCTCGACAGGATCTGAAAAAAGTTTCTCAAGCTTATTATATTCATCTTTTGCAACTTCTATTATTTCAGATGAGTTTATGCATCTTGTTATACTCCGCGAATACTCCCGGTCATTTTCAAGCAATTCTATAGCAAGGTATCGTGCTGAAATGATATTTGTGAATGCCCTGTTCTCCTCAATCTTGATCTTCGACTGTAATGCACATATGGAATTTTCGATTTCCGTACCATAGTTTATATGAATATGACGGATAAGAGGTTCCCTGGACTCATACACTTTAATGATCCTGTCGAACAGGTTCTTTATGCCCCTGCCTTTTGAGCTTACCGTAGGGACAACGGGTACTCCCAATAGTTTCCCGAGTGAGTTGTAGTCGAGAATATCTCCTTTCTTTTCGAGCTCATCGTACATGTTAAGGGCTATTACAATCTGAACGCCCATATCAATCAATTGCGTTGTCAGGTACAGATTCCTTTCAAGATTTGATGCATCTACAATATTGACAATGATATCTGGTTTACTGTCAAGGATATAATTTCTCAGATATATCTCCTCGGGTGAATAACTTTTTATGGAATATGTGCCGGGAAGATCGACAATGGAGAAGGTGTACCCCGATTGCCTGTAAAAAGCCTCCTTAGAATCGACGGTTACTCCTGCGTAGTTACCTACTTTTTGCTTTGATCCGGAGGCATAGTTAAAGAGAGTTGATTTCCCTGAATTCGGATTACCAACAAGGGCAACCTGTATATTCTTTCTCTTTTCAAGCCATGAGCTGTTCTCATCATCGCTGAAAAGAACGCCGTTAGAGGATTTAATTTCTCTTGAAACGGCACCACGCTCCACCTCAATCAGTTGAGCCTCACTGTTCCTTAACGAAATATGATAGCCGAGTATCCTGTACTCTACAGGATCACGCAGTGGGGCTTTCTTTATCACCGTCACTTTCTTCCCTGCGACAAATCCCATCTCGGAAAGGCGCTGCCTGAACTGCCCCCTTCCCTTGATTTTCAGAATTATCCCCTCTTCTCCCTCAACAAGATCATATAATGTCGTCATCCCGATAGATCAGTTCAATAGTGAAACCATGTTACCTTGAGAATGTTCATATTTGAAAGTAATGACAGGTTGCAGGCGACAGGCTTCCGGCGTCGGGTAGTACTGAGTATGATTTGAAGCCTGTTATGACCTGCGGCCCGTAGCCGGATGGCCTGATACCGGCTATTCCACCATGACTTTAATAACCACTTTTTTCACCTGAAGGTTCTCATCAACCTTTAATCCAGGGCAATGTGCATCGGTAGGAAAGAAAATAAAAAATCTTTCAGGTGTAGCCAGATAATTTTTGCTTTGGGTCACGGTCATGAATTCAATATCCTTTGTAGCATCATAAGGTGTAACTACCTCTTTCCTATCCAATACCGGGGCAACTCCTATCTGCTCTACCCCGCTTATAACATATTGAATATCAATATACTTCCTATGAGCCTCAAAATTGGCGTCCTCAATGTTCTTAGTAGTGTATTCGCTTACTGTCGCAAAAAGGTTATCGCCGTCAATGTCGTACCTCTTTGCCTCCAGGGCTGCCAGGTCATTCTCTTTAAGAAAAGTGAAAGCCTTATCCCACCTATCTTTATTCTTATAATATGAAACAGCAAGCTCGCGCTTGTTTATGGAGCCATCCGGAGAAATATTCAAACCGTTCAGCCATTTGCCCCCGGCGAACCAGTCATCAATCTTATCACTGCTCCATGTGGCAGGATCCGTGGAACTTTTACATCCCATAAAACCAAGGAAACTTGTCAGTATCATAAATGTCAGGAATAACTTTTTCATAGATCCAAAAATTTAAATTAATATTTCCTGTATGATGTCTTATGAAATAAATGCATCTTCCTTACTCTCCCGGAATTGCTTCTGTATATATGCATATCATCCCTGTTCTGTGGAAAGTAAAAAGTGTTACATGAAATCTGCCGAAAATTAGTAAAAAATAGTCGCACTATAATCTGATTACTAAAATATTATTTCCGCGTCAGGTCAGATAAACGGTTCTATAAGCTGATAACATGCTTCCATAAATATCTCTTTTTCTTTCATATCCAGCGCGGGAGCATTCTTTCTGCCATTTCTTATATTATATATTGAACCTGACACAGGTTCATAATTTAATGTTGAAACTGTTTTAAAAAGAATCCCTGCCACTTTCGCCGGGCTCCTCATAAAAGGCGCGGCAATCCTGTACATAATTCTGAACCAGGGTTTCTGCATGCGATAAATAGCTGATCTGAAAGTCCCCGGATTAAAACTGAAACAATCCAGGCCAGGTCCACCGTATTTGTTTGCAATATATTCACACATCAGCACCAGGTATAGTTTTGATGAAGAATATGCTTGTACGGCACTGTATCTCTCTGATCCGTCGGGTATGCGAAGTTTCATGTCAGCAACACGGTAGGCGGGAGACATCACGGCCACAATTCTCAGGGGATGCGACTTTTTCCTTTTATGCAGTACAATTTCGTTCACAAGAAGATGCGACAGGTAATTTACCTGGAAGGTGTATTCAAAACCATTAACTGTTTTTATATTATCGGGAGGGCTTAGTATCCCGGCATTATTAATCACTATATCCGGATCATAATTATTACAGATTGCCTTTGTTATATCAGAAACCTGCCCGAGGTCAGCGAAGTCGGCAGTGTACAGGCTGAACCGTTCCCCGTAACCGGGGAGGCTTATTTGTTGTCTTCCAAGGGCAATAACATTATACCCGTTAGCCAGAAAAATATTTACAAGTTCCAGGCCAAGACCGGATGTACCTCCAGTAATTAATATATTCCTGTTCCCGGAAAGACCTGACATGATCAATAATTTATTTTACGAACAATAACCTTACCAGGTAAAAGTAATATTAATAACATTATTATGGACAGGGTCCTTTATTAGATCAGTTACAAAGAAGAAAATTTGTGTCTCTTATGCCTCATGGATTCACTCTGCTCTTTCTTGGAATTCAGATTATTTAGCCTTAATTTTACACAAAGCGGTTTAATTAAATTGAAGAAGCATGAAAAAGACAGACTTGATTTTTGGTGCATTAGTCACCCTGATTATCTTCATATCTGCAGACTCCTACTCGCAGGACTGGCCCCAGTGGCGCGGAACAGGACGTGATGCAAAGGTTACAGGATTCAAGGCTCCTTCGTCCTGGCCTGCTGAACTCAAACAAGTCTGGAAAGTTACTGTTGGATTTGGCGATGCAACGCCTGCGCTAGCCGGAAATAAGATATATCTGAACACCAGGCAGGGTAATGATGAGCTTGTGCTTTGTATCGATGCCGGAACGGGCAAGGAGCTATGGAAATATCAATACCCGGCCAGTCCGGTTACCGGACCTGCCAGCTCACATCCCGGACCCCGGAGCACACCGGCTGTTGCCAACGGGAAGGTAGTGACTTTTGGTGCTTCAGCAATTATTACATGTCTCGATGCCGGGACAGGCAAACTGCTATGGAAAAGAGAAAATCCCGATCATGCCGTTCCGCAGTTCTTTACCGGGATGTCGCCAATTATCACCGACAACCTGTGCATAACACATGTAGGTACCAGGGACAACGGGGAGGTGCTTGCTCTTGATATAAACAGCGGTAAGGAGAGATGGAAATGGGCAGGCGACGGACCTGCATATGCATCACCTTCTGTCATGACCATAGACGGGCAGAGACATCTTATAGTACAAACTGAACTTAACCTTATATCTCTTAACCTGGCCGATGGCAAACTTGTCTGGAAGGTGGCAACACCACCTCAGTCACGGTTCTATAACGCTTCCAGTCCTTATATCAATGGCCAAACAATCTATGTTACCGGACAAGGTTCAGGTATGAAAGCCTTTAAAGTAGTAAAATCAGGTTCAGGCTATACGGCAAATGAAGCCTGGAGTAATCCCACAGTTGGTACAAAATGGAATACTCCGGTGCTGAAAGACGGTTTCCTGTATGGCTTTACAGATCAGAAGCGGATCTTCTGTCTTAATGCAGCCTCAGGTTCAACAGCCTGGATTGACGATGCCGTGACGAGTGACTTCGCTACAATTGTGGATTGCGGAACTGTACTGATAGGCCTTCCCAGTACCGGGGACCTGATTGTTATGAAGCCAGATCCAAAAATATATTCCGAAGTGGCAAAGTACAAAGTCGCTGAAACAGCTGTCTATGCTTTTCCGGTTATTACAGGGAACTCAATATATGTTAAGGATGCTGAAACCCTGATGCTTTACAGGATAAATTAGGCAGAAAATTTCCGGACTCGGGTCAGAGTATCTCCAAAAGGATGGTCCTGAGCTCACCGGGATTAATATCTTCCCGTATTTCACCGGTCTCAACTACTGTGATAAATCCTGATTCTTCAGATACTACTATGATAAGGGCATCTGAGTGTTCCGACATCCCCACAGCTGCCCTGTGTCGCATCCCGTAACGATGCGGCAGGGAAATCTGTTCAGTGATTGGCAATGGGCATCTGGCAGCAAGAATCAGGGCATGTTCAATTAATATTGCTCCGTCATGTAACGGTGAATTCGGAAAGAAAATAGTCTCAATCAATTCCGAGCTTATCCTGGCGTTGATTATCTCCCCTCCTTCAGTAAACATGTCCAGGCTGCTTTTTCGTCCGATCACTATTAATGCACCCGTCCTGGTGGCAGCCATTGTCTCACAAGCCTGTACTATCTCCTCAGCCTCTTCAGTCCTCTCGTGCCTGCCTTTTACCGATGAAAAGATCCTCCCGGGGGAAAACCTGCTGTTGGAAATATA
>CAYQBZ010000109.1:0-329 GCA_964415855.1 uncultured Rikenellaceae bacterium | reverse complement strand
ACCAAGTACAAGCAAAAATCGTCTCACCTCCTGTTGAAAAACGATGATGAGGGCAATTACCCCGACACCGATTACCTGGCCCAGCAAGCCGCTAATGAGCTCCATATTGAGAGCTTTTACAATAAGCCAGAATACATAAATAAAAAATATTGCAAGAAAAATACTGAATGCGGCTGTCCCCCTTATCAGCTTGTAAATCTGGAAGAGGATCACTGCCACAAGGACAATATCAATTATGTCAAGAACGGATAAATGGAATGGCATATCACTTTTTATGTGTGTCAAAAATAATAAAATTCATCGCCTTTTAATAAGAAATCCTTATGTAT
>CAYQBZ010000108.1:0-9114 GCA_964415855.1 uncultured Rikenellaceae bacterium | reverse complement strand
GTACGGAATACTGGAACGTCAGTTCCGTAATACTTTTGAGAAAGCTTCCAGGAGCAAAGGAGTTACCGGTGAAGTCCTCCTTCAACTGCTTGAATCGCGTCTGGATAACGTAGTATACAGGCTTGGCGTTGCCCCGACACGATCAGGTGCCCGCCAACTCGTATCACACAGACACATAACCGTAAATGGTACGGTTGTTAACATCCCGTCATATCAGATCAAACCGGGTGATATAATAGGTGTTCGTGAAAAATCAAAATCCCTTGAGACCATCGTTGATTCCCTGACCACCAGGCAATATACCAAGCTGTCATGGCTGGAATGGGATGATACCCAGATGGCAGGTAAATTTATGAACGTCCCGGAACGTACTGAAATTCCTGAAGATATTAAGGAACAACTTATTGTTGAATTGTATTCTAAGTAATAATATTAAGATAAATCCTATGGCCATTTTATCATTCCAGAAGCCTGATAAAGTAATAATGCTGGAAGCGGACGAAAAACACGGAAAATTCGAATTCCGCCCGCTTGAACCTGGCTATGGTATTACTGTCGGCAATGCACTGAGAAGAATTCTTCTCTCTTCGCTTGAGGGTTTTGCCATCACCACGGTTAAGATCGAAGGTATAGATCACGAGTTCTCTACCATAACTGGTGTAATGGAAGATGTGACGGAGATTATCCTGAACCTCAAACAGGTCCGCTTTAAGAGGATAGTTGATGACATTGATCACGAAAAGATCACAATCAAAGCAAGTGGCCAGGAGATATTCAAAGCAGGGAACCTGAATAGTGCACTATCCAGTTTTGAAGTACTTAATCCTGATCTTGTATTATTCAGAATGGAGCCGGATGTTAAGATCCAGATAGAGATAACTGTTGATAAAGGCAGAGGCTATGTACCGGCAGAAGAAAATGAACCGGTCGATAGCGAGTTCGGATTAATAGCGATTGATGCAATTTTTACTCCGATTCGGAACGTTAAATACTCAGTCGAAAATTACCGTGTTGAGCAAAAAACTGACTATGAAAAATTGCTTTTTGAGATTGAGACTGACGGATCAATTCATCCGAAAGATGCACTTAAAGAAGCTGCTAAGATACTGATATATCACTTTATGCTCTTCTCAGATGAAAAAATCACCCTTGATTCGGATGATAAAATGGCAAATGAGGAGTTTGATGAGGAAGTACTGCATATGAGACAGCTCCTGAAGACAAAGCTGGTCGATCTCGACCTGTCAGTCAGGGCATTAAATTGTCTTAAGGCAGCCGAAGTTGAAACGCTTGGCGACCTTGTTAAGTTTAATAAGAATGACCTGCTTAAATTCAGGAACTTTGGCAAGAAATCACTCACCGAGCTTGATGAGCTACTTGAATCCATGAGCCTTTCATTTGGCATGGATGTAAGTAAATATAAACTGGACAGAGATTAATTTGATAACTGGTTAAGGAAATATAGTAATGCGACATTCAAGAGTTATTAACCACCTGGGAAGAACAAGTTCACACAGGAAGGCCATGCTGGCAAATATGGCCAGTTCCCTTATACTCCATAAAAGGATAACAACAACAACCGCCAAAGCTAAAGCTCTGCGTACTTTTGTGGAACCTCTTATGACAAAATCCAAGGAAGATTCCACACACTCCCGAAGAGTAGTATTCAGCTATCTTAAAGATAAGGTCGCTGTGGCTGAATTGTTCAGAGAGGTATCCCCAAAAATAAGTGATCGTCCGGGAGGATATACAAGAATATTGAAAATAGGCAACAGGTTAGGCGATAATGCAGATATGTGTATTCTCGAACTTGTTGATTATAACGAGGCTATGCTCGGAGGGGACGCAGCTAAACCTAAGACTACAAGAAGAAGAAGATCAGCAAAGAAAAAAGCTGAAAATGTTGAAGTGACCGGGGTTGCAAAAGACCTAACAGAAAAGGTTGAAAAGGCCGAAGTACAGGAAGAACCTGCAAATGAGGTTGATGAAAATAATGATGAACCGGCCCCTGAGGAATAACAACATGTTTAAATCTGTATATCAACGAAAAGGGATAAAGTATTTAATGACTTAATCCCTTTTTTTATGTATATTGCATTATTGTTTAATATTAAATTAAAAACTTATGGGTCAGATAGTTAGTGTTCAGGCCAGGGAGATTCTTGATTCCCGGGGTAATCCAACAATTGAAGTTGATGTGATGACAGCAAGTGGTTATTTTGGAAGGGCAGCAGTCCCGTCCGGCGCTTCAACCGGAGAGAATGAGGCACTTGAGCTGAGAGATGGCGACAAGAGTCGTTATCTCGGGAAAGGTGTTCTAAAAGCCGTACATAATGTTAATAATGTTATTGCCGAAGATATAATGGGCATGGATGTCACGGACCAGGCGGGAATAGATAAGAAGATGATAGATCTGGATGGTACAAAGACAAAGAGTAACCTTGGTGCCAATGCAATTCTGGGAGTTTCACTCGCCGTTGCCAAAGCAGCAGCTTCTTACCACGGACTGCCTTTGTTCCGGTACATAGGCGGAGCAAATGCTGTTACACTGCCTGTGCCGATGATGAATATCATAAACGGAGGTTCTCACTCAGATGCCCCTATAGCTTTCCAGGAATTCATGATCAGACCGGTGGGTGCCCCTTCATTCAGGGAAGGCTTACGCATGGGAGCAGAGGTTTTTCATTCACTGAAGAAAGTGCTGAAAGGACGCGGATTGAGTACTGCTGTAGGTGATGAAGGTGGTTTTGCCCCAAACCTTGAAGGGACTGAAGATGCACTAGAGACAATTCTAAAGGCAATAACAGCTGCAGGTTATAAGCCAGGATCCGATATTACTATTGCCCTCGATCCGGCTGCTTCGGAATTCTACCAGGATGGAATGTATAACTATACGAAATTCGAAGGACCGAAAGGCGCAAGAAAAACTTCGAAGGAACAGGTTGACTATTTTGAACAGCTCATTTCTAAATACCCGATAGATTCCATTGAAGATGGTATGGCAGAGGATGACTGGGATGGCTGGAAAATGATGACTGACAGGTTGGGAAAGAAAATCCAGATAGTAGGTGATGATGTCTTCGTAACAAATGTTGATTACCTTAAGAAAGGTATTGATATGGGCTGTGCCAACTCCATACTTATCAAGGTCAACCAGATCGGTAGTCTTACCGAAACACTGAATTGCATAGAAATGGCACACAGGGCAGGATATACTACTGTTACCTCACACCGGTCAGGTGAAACTGAAGATTCTACCATCGCAGATATTGCAGTGGCTACCAATTCCGGACAGATCAAGACCGGATCGGCAAGCAGGACAGACAGGATGGCTAAATATAACCAGTTACTGAGGATCGAAGAGACTCTTGGCAATCTTGCTGTATATGGTTATAAGAAATAACCTGTAATTTCATTTTCAATTTATGGCTGCCTGACAAGGCGGCCTTTTTTATCCCTCCAATTATTACCCCCTGTCATCCGCCAACACAACTGGCGGAGGACAGGGGGCAATACAATAAAAGTACTTTCGGGCGTATGGAACTGCCAGCCAGTTGTTCTTTCCAACGTTATTAACAATTGTTGATAACTCCTGTTTATATCAGGTTTATAACAACGGCATCAATTATATTGTTTTTAGGGATTCTTATTATAAATTTGATTTATCAGATGAGCGATAAAAGACCGCTCGAACGATGTGGAAACGGCTTATGTTACTTAATTGAGGCATGATTCGTTTCAGTCAGGCCCCAGGGTCTGCACATCAGGAGAGTTGAAGTCTGAACTTAAGGAACCCCGCGTTCCTGATGTTCGGCAGGTCGACGGAAATCGGAAACGTTCTTTCATCGATTGAGTCACAGGGCTTCAGAAAATGAAGGGCTTCGGCCCCGGGTTATCTGAAACTGAGGCCTTTTCCTTCGGGAAATGAGCTGACGTGCCTGAATGACACTTCGTCCCGGAACCCCGCCTTGGCGTGGGAAAGGACAGCCGGAAGGTTCTGCCCTAACAAGCAAGACCGGAAAGCCATGGGTTGCAATAACGGATCTAGTATCCGCACATGCAGCCGGTCAGAATAACAGTAATCTGACATCGCAAACAGCTTCGGCTGCAAGTGGTGAATGGGAACTAATCCTAGCGAATAGTTCCCATTATTGTTTTTATCCTGCCCATGTGGTCCATTTTGTACCATTTATGCAGCTCTTATTGCCATATTCAATATCTTTGCGGTTTATCAGAAATCAGCAATGGCATATACCGGACTCATAGATTTTATAACATCACTCGATAATAAAGATCTGCTTCACAGGGTAAAGCCTTATGTCGATCCTGTACTTGAGATCGCGGAAATAACTGACCGCATAGTGAAGAAAGGTGGTAAAACTCTGCTTTTTGAGAATACCGGAACGTCATTCCCTGTCCTGATAAATACTTTTGGTTCAGATGAAAGGATGGCTTTGGCAACCGGGAGAGAAGATATAGATGGCATTGCAGAGGAACTTGAGACACTCTTTGCCAGGATTTCCCTTAGCAGGGCTACTATGACACATAAGCTATTCGCACTACCTGTCCTGTTTAAGATGGCCGGTTACCTGCCAACCCGCATCAGAGGCAAAGGAATCTGCCAGCAGGTGGTGATCAGGAACCCCGATCTCGCCATATTACCCATCCTGAAATGCTGGCCCCACGACGGTGGCAGGTTCATCACATTTCCAATGGTGCATACCTTTCATCCGGAAACAGGAAAAACAAATGTGGGAATGTACAGAATGCAGGTGCTCGATGCTTCCACCACTGCAATGCACTGGCAACGACACAAAACGGGAGCTAACCATTTTGAAGCCTGGAAAAAGGCAGGTGGAAGAATGCCGGTTTCAGTGGCTCTCGGAGGAGATCCTGTTTACACATACGCAGCTACTGCACCATTACCTGAAAATATGGATGAGTATATCCTTGCCGGGTTGCTGAGGAAGAAGAAGGTGAAGCTGGTACGGTGTGTGACCAATGAGCTATATGTTCCGTATGATGCCGATATCGTTCTTGAAGGATATGTTGATCCCGCAGAAGATCCAGTTTGGGAGGGTCCCTTCGGTGACCATACAGGTTTCTATTCTCTCGCCGACTGGTATCCCAGGTTTCATGTGACCTGTATAACACATTCGGAGAAAGCAGTTTATCCTGCTACAATTGTGGGTATTCCTCCCCAGGAAGATGCCTGGCTTACTAAAACAACAGAGAAAATATTTCTGGCTCCCGTAAAGATGACACTTCAGCCCGAGATTGAAGATTTTCATATGCCGGATGCAGGGATAGCACATAACCTTGTCATTGTACGAATAAATAAATCCTACCCGGGACAGGGAATGAAGGTTATAAATTCTTTGTTTGGGGCAGGGCAAATGATGTTTACAAAATACATTGTTGTGGTAAGCGGTGCCGTTAATATAAGGAACTATGAGGAAGTGATGCTTCATGCTTTTAAGAATGTGGATATGAGAAGCGATCTGCTCTTCAGCAAAGGACCTCTTGATGTACTCGATCACTCATCTGACAGTTTCTCATTTGGGGGCAAGCTTGGGATAGATGCTACTGAAAAACTACCTGAGGAAGAAACAGGAAAATACTATGTTCAAAAGGCAGGCGATCCCTTATTGAAGAATATGCTGGGAAATTATTTTGACAGGAATTTAATTAAGAGCCATAATCTCAGCCTTTTTAAGAAAGATATTCCGGTCCTGATTGTCGGGGTTAACAGGTACGAGGATGCAGACGCTGTTGAAAAGGTGGAAAAACTATTCAGGAAGAACGATCCTGAAGGAGTCTTCAGGCTGATAGTAGTAACAGACCATACCGTTGATTCGGGTGACTTTTTTCAGGTTGCCTGGCAGCTCCTGGGTAACTCTGATCCCATGCGCGACCATGCTAAACTTTCAGATTATTCTTTATTAATTGACGGTACGATAAAAAAATTCAGGACGGGAGGATTTCCCAGGAAATGGCCTAATGTTGTATGCTCGGACAATAAGACAATATCTGCTGTAGATGAAAAATGGGGATCACTGGGGCTGGGACCGCTGATCAGTTCGCCAAGTCTTAAAAACATGGTATTATGTCGAGAGGGGACAGATGAAATTATTTCTGGCAAAGATTCACAGAATTTTTAAATTACAGCAGATAACAGGTACGGATAATTAGACTATTTTTGCTCTATCTGATGACAATCTTGTATTTCATATATATATATTCAATTGCCGGGTATTATGTCTTTGAAACAGTAGGACATGTATTAATCTCTGCTGCTTCTCCTTTCCGTTTTATTCTTTACAGTGTACTCGTAATTGCCTTTGTATACCTCCTTGTGAGTTTACAGACAAGGCTTCTCATAAAAACAAGAAAGATCCTGAAGGAGAAGGAACAGGCACTGGAAATGATTGAATTACAAAAAGTTGAACTGGAACAGAAGGACAAAGATCTGACGGATAGTCTGATATATGCCCAGAGAATACAGGAAGCACGATTACCATCTGAAGCATACTTCAGAGATCATTTTGTGGATTCATTCATCTTATTTAAACCCAAGGATATCATCAGCGGGGATTTTTATTGGATAGGGGAAAAGGGGGATAAGGTTTTTATTGTGGCAGCCGATTGTACGGGGCATGGAGTGCCCGGTGCATTAATGTCAATGATAGGACTCGAGATTGTGGAAAAAACTGGCACCGGGGAAAACATTGAATATCCTTCACAAATACTGGCAATCCTGAATAAAGGTCTCGAAAAAACCTTCAGCAGCGATAAAAACATAGGAACCATCATCAGGGATGGAATGGACATAGGGCTGTGCATTATCGACAAAAAGAAGAAGAAGCTTGAATACGCAGGGGCTTTCTTCCCTCTTTACCTTATCAGGAATAACCAGCTTATTGAGATTAAGGGTGATAAGCTCATTATAGGGATGAATCCTGATGATATTACCTATACCGATCATACTATTGATATCCAGGCTGATGATATCTTTTATCTCTTCTCTGACGGATATGCTGACCAGTTTGGGGGCAATCAGAACAAAAAGTTCATGTACAGGCGCTTCAGATACCTTTTACTTACTATTCACCGTTTTATGGTTGATGATCAGAAATCAATACTGGATGAGAATATTAAAACATGGATGGGTAAGAATATCCAGGTTGATGATATAATGGTCATCGGATTCAGACCTCTCGGCACCGGATCTAAATGATCTTCTTGATCTTTTCAATAAGAGCTGCAGGCTGGAAGGGTTTACTTATATAATCATCAATTCCTACTGAAAGGCACTTCTCTTTATCACCGATCATGGCATTTGCAGTAATTGCTATTATGGGAACATGAGAGTTGGTTGTCGATTCGAGCGCCCTTATCTTTTCAGCAGCCAGCAGACCACTCATGACGGGCATCTGTATATCCATCAGTATCAGGTCATAGTTGGCTGTACCAAATTTATCCAGGGCTTCTTTGCCGTTAGAGGCGGTGTCGATACACTTAACAAGCGGATTCAGCGTAAGCAGTGTTATTTTCTGGTTAATAAGGTTGTCTTCAACAAGAAGTATTTTGACATCTTCCAGCTCTTTATGGGGTCTGTCTTTTTGTATCAGCTCCTCTATCTTGGATGATGCGATCTTTTGTTTTGGCTCGGCGGCAGGTAATGCAAACGGAAGAAGAATATTAAGAACGGTAGAATTGTTACCTGTCTCCTGCTCGTAACGGCCCTTGCTGAAAGTGATCAGCCTGGCTGCCAGACTTTGGTCAATGTTGGTTTCGTCAATCAGGACCATTCTTTTGTCCATTTGTATCCTCATTAAGATGATACTTTCATTGGCTGCCTCTTTGGTCTTCCTCAGACTTATCAAAACTTTTATTGCTTTTTCCGATACCTGGGTTTCTATCGTATTAAACAGGTCCAGAAAAATTTGCTTGAGTATGATAGGATCCCCGTAGCACTCAAATTCAACGAAGGATTTCTTTTCCAAGATGAAATCTATGTCTGCCTGGTCCTTGAGACTGTAGAGCTCAATAGTATTCTGGATGGTTGACAGCAGGTTAAACCGTATTGCTTTTCTTGATTCATAACTCAGGTTACCGGCCGACTTCATCGATAATTCATTCACAGTGGTAACCATGTTATTGGTAGATGCAATGAATGTCTCGAGAAGCTCTTTCTGTTTCTTCTCCAGACCTGATTCCATAAGCATATCAGAAATTATAACAAGGTTGTTCAGGGGCTCCCTTATCCTGTGCGAAAAATCCGTAATTACATCATCTTTCCTCTCATTCATCGAAGAAAATTCATTTAACGACTCTTTGATTCTTTTGTTTAAGTCAGTAACCTTTCTTACTATAAATACACCAAGAGCCGCCCCTCCGATAATCATGCACCCTGCAAGCAGCCTCAGGTTCAGACCAAGTAGCAAAACTGCAGCAACAAGTAAAAAAAGTGCAATAACTGAATTGGTTTCAATACTCCTCCTGCTTTTTCCAAATAAATCCTGTGATGATTTACTTAACTCATTATTGCTGTTTCTTTTGGGCTCACTAATCATTAGTGCAGTTTTTTTAAGGCTACGCAAAATTAATCAAAATATGTAATAAATATACATGATATAAAATTATACTCCTTTCATGGAAAACGCTAAATTTGTCCAAACGGTATGATATTTGATCTGATTTTGCTATACAGGATATAATGAGGAAAGTGTTGAGGATATTTTTTTCAGTGACTTTGATCAGCGTATGCTTTTCTCTCGTTTCTCTGGAAGGCCAGGAGAATGAGGGCATGGTCAAGTATACTCCCGATTTCAGGTTCAATGACGGTATTTATCTTAATTTTGACCAGGTTAAACTGAATAGCCCGATACCAAAAGCCAAATTACTTACATCTGTTGATTATAACGACAGGGAGTTCTTTAAGAAGATACTTTCACAGGACAAAATATATTTCTATGATAACCTGGGAGTAAGACAGGAGGTCGCCTCCAATAACATCTGGGGCTATTCACGTAATGGTGTCTTATATATCCAGATCCAGGAGAACTTTAACAGGATAACATTTGTTGGCAGCATATGTCATTTTGTTGCAGA
>CAYQBZ010000107.1:4836-9290 GCA_964415855.1 uncultured Rikenellaceae bacterium | reverse complement strand
TGGAGGTGAAGGTTGGATTGATGCGACTGTAACTTATAATGGTTACGTAAACTCAGTTACTCAAAAAGATGTTTTTATTGGCGCACCTGGAGCACCAACAATTACTGATATATACGGTGACCCGCCTGATTATTTGGAAGTATATGATTATAAACCATATATGATATGGAATTACCCAGGCGCTGATCCAAGCACAGGTGATTGGTTTGCATCAGGCCCCATTGATATTGACCCTTATGGTCAGTATTGCTGGGTTCAAGCTTATGAGACTGGTTATGCAACGCTATATGTAACAACTTACAATGATTGTGATATGTCACCAGAAGGATCTGCTGAAATACAAATTGTAAGCGGGAAAAGAAGTGGAGAAGAAGATATTACCTGGACCATCAGTCCAAATCCTGCCAAATCATATATTGATTTAACTATTACAGAAAAAGAAAACAGTGATAAGTTGTTGGACAAATATACTGTTGAATTTATTGATGCTTATTCAAGAATTGTGAAAGTTATTAGTTTAAGCGGTCCGGAAAACAGAATTAATATACAGGAATTATCAGTTGACCCTTATTTCGTCAGATTAACATATAATGATAAAATTTATGGAAAAACATTGATAGTTCAATAATGAAAATAAATCTGCTTTTATAGGCAAAAAATGACTTGTCACTGAGTTACAAAAATTCTTGAGTTCAATATAAAACTAAATATAAAAACTTACTCATTTTCAAGGCCTTAATACTTATATCTTTAAAATAAGGACTTCGTAGAGTAGACTCAATAAGTGAAATGGGATACTATGAGTTATTAAAAACAACCATCCCGTAGCTGTAAGCCACTTCCCGCAAACTTTTCTTTAAAATACTTCCGAATATTCCAAGGTTTGCGGGAAGAGGTTTACAGCCCGTCCCTGCTACTCAACGAGATTGGGTGTTAAAGGACAAAATATCGTTATACCTGGTGAAATTTTAAAATTTTCCCTACAATTTGTTCACTGTTACTTGTAATAAACGTATCACATTTTTTGCATAGCACACTGCCGCCAGGCAGGCTTGCACCGGGATAAATTCCCGGCTAAAGTACCAGGACCCTGCCCGGATGCTGCGTCAGGTAACATTAACTAACTCATACCACCGGACCGATAGTATTTTCAGAATCTAACTAATTCCATATCCGGGGGTTTCAATTATCAAATGGCCACGGGAATGTTTAAAGCTCATGACAGGGATCTTTGAGTAATTTACAATCTGCTGTGCAAATGCCCCCGGGAAGATTCCTGTCACTTTTGATTCATGGCCGGTGTTAATAACAATAAGGTCACAATTGTTTTTCGAAGCATATTTAATTGCCGCATTAGCAAGATTTCGCCCCTGGACAACTTTTGTCACATATGGCATGTTATCAGCTTTTATGATTTTTTCAACAGATTCAAGTTTGATCATGAATTTATCTAATTGTTTCTTAGCCTTCGATTCAGGAAGTCCAAGTATATGAATAACTGATCCGAATATGTCTGCTATTGTCATTGCCAGGAAGACTTTCTCACGACTATGCAATGAATTATCAATTGGCATCAGGATTTTTCTGAATCCTGTTTCTTTCTTTCTTTTTTGTAAAGTTAAAACAGGTGTTTCCGATAGGGTAATGACTCGTTGAGCATTTGTTCCGGCAAATAACTCCTTGTACTTCGATGCACCTCTCGTACCCATTACAATCAGGTCGATCTTATTATCTTTTGCATAATTAACAATTTCAGTATGAGTATAACCTGATGTCGTAAAAATCTTTGGTATGATTCCATAAGTTTTCCTGATCTTAACCTTTAATATGTTCATTCTCCGGTTTACCTCTTGCTCCAGTTCCAGAAGAGTCGGAAGTACGGCTCTGGTTTCCGGGACTATGGAAAATTGATACCGGTGATATTCAATGACATGTATAAAATGCAAATCTGCTTTCAGGAGTCTTGCAATAGTTAATGCTTCGTTTATTATAGTCTCCGTGATCTTTGTAAAATCAACCGGTACCAGGATGTTTTTTATTCTGATATTTTCCATGGTTTTATATAGTTTTTAATTACAATGGATGCCTCTAATGTGATTAAGTATACCTGATTATTTAACATGTTCCCTGGTTATTATATCCTTTATGTTTTCAGTCTTTTCAATAAACCAGTTTCTAACTTTAAACCACTTATCAGATGTATCACTTTTCAGTTCCTCCAGTTTTTCCTGAAGACCGGCCCGGGTTTTTTTTAATTCATTCACTCTGTCACCAAGGTCCGCTCTAACTTCCGAAGAAGCAACCACTGTTTTTCTCTCAGCATCCTTGATCTTGTTCCCAATTTCATTTATAATGCTTTCCGCTTTTTTAATAAATCCTTCGCGATCGCCCTCAATTTCATCAAGTAGCAGTTCAAACTCAGTTTTTGCTGTTTCCCATTGCCTTTCATTGGCTTGTTGCAAAAGCTCGTATTTGCTTTTTAGTAACTTCCGGTTCTCTGCTGCGTTATTATAATGAAGTTCCAGATCATCTATTTTCTGCGTTAGCTTGTCCCTGACTTTTAACATCTCCTTCTTCGTTTCTGATTCTTTGATGTACAGATCAGCAATAAGACTTTTTACTTTAATTTCAGATTGTTCCAAATATTTCTTTTTATCATTCATAACTATTACTATTTTTTATCTGCGTCCGGGCAGATGCGTTATACATTTATTAGTTGAATTCCCTTTTCACAACCATAAGAAGTAGTTAAAATTTATTAATTTCTACCTCTCATGGTAGACAAGTACCGGCAGGTCCGACTTGTGTATTAATGTCTTTGTGGAACTGGATTTGAATATATGTTCAAAAAAGTGCCGGTTCTCCTTCAATATTACTATTACATCAGCATTTACTGACAATGCAAAGTCCAGGATTAAGTCCAGTGCTTTATTACCATCCATCATTATCGTTGTAACAGATATGTTTTTGTAATCTGTTTTCTTCTTTACCATTTCCTGAAAACCTGTCTTCATTATTCTCTCATTAAAATCAGGAGAATCAGTAACATGCAGGGCTGTAATGCAGGGTGAACACGCACCGGTAAGTTCAATGAGCTTATTCAGGGTTGGGATATCTTCTTCTTTATAATCAGTCGCATATACTATCTGATTGCATGATTTATAAACTGATCCATGTGGCAAAATCCACACCGGGCGATCCACATTTCGGATTATTTCCATATTTGCAGAATTATTGGTCCATATGCTTTCATTTTTTTCTCCTTCCAGTACCACCAGATCAATTGCATTGTCCTTCAAAAACCTTTGTGTTACCAGACTAGCTTGTCCGATCTCATATGAGCATGTCATACGCAAATCCTTGGACATCTCATTTTTGATGTCAGTAATGAAACCTTTAATTATTTCAGTATTGTTTTCCGCAATGTTCCTGAAGTTATCCATTGTCTCTGCAATTGCAACACCTGCTGAATCAGGAGCGACCATTTGATAATTGACAGGCGATAATATATATAAGAAATGAATACCTGACTTAAGGTCAACAGACATTTTCATGACATATTTTATATGTTCCCTGGCCTGTTCTCCATTAAAAATTATTGCCAGTAGTTTTTTCATAATTGGATCTTAAATTACACGTTACAGGAATCTTCCTGGTTATATGTTATACAAATGATAATAAAAATGAATTACATTGCTATTGCAACTCATAGAATTATTTGTTAATAAATAAACAAATTCTATGCCTAACAGGAAAATGGCTGAGGGCTAAAGTTTTATTTAACCGCCGTACTTTCTCAGGTATCAGGATATAAAGGGAATTTAAAATGAGATTTTTGGAAAATCTTCCCGGGGACATTCCTGTAAAAGACGTTAATTATGTGGATTCTCTACTCATTACTGTGTAGCAAATCCACACAATTTTGGTTCTCGACAGACAATGTAAACTTGATATTTACTGTTGTAATCCGATCTGCTAATAATTGATGTGCAAAATGATTTTTTGTCTGGTGGTACTTTAGAAATACCTGACAGCAACAGGATTATCCCTGTCATCGACAGGCTCCAGGACAAGTCAGACATAGTATTGGCAAAACAGGACTGGCATCCTATGGAGCATTAGAGTTTTGCCTCATACCATAGTGGCAGAGCCCCTTTTGAAAAGATTGACCTTCACAGGATTGAACAGGTATTATGGCCTGACCACTGTGTGCAGGGAACTGCCAGGGCAGAATTTCATCCTGGACTGTCTGGCTACCTGAGGGAGAAAAGAATTACAGAAATCCTCTTTCGTGGTCTGGCTGCCGATATTTGTGTCTATTATACAATTCCGGATGCCCTGGATGAAGGATTTAAGGCATCCCTTGTTACTGATGCTTCCAGCCCTCTGGACAAAAATACTTTTCAAGATCAAAAAGAAGAGCTCGTCAGGATGGGAGTAAGTATCTTAAGCTC
>CAYQBZ010000107.1:0-4826 GCA_964415855.1 uncultured Rikenellaceae bacterium | reverse complement strand
GATATATGAAGTTTAGGCATTTATTCCTCCATAGGTACAAAGGGTGTAAGTTCCACCTTCCTGAACTCAACTTCAGCACCTTCCGCCTGCAGGGCGATTTGTCCCTTGTCGGCAGTGCAATTATAACCGTAATTGACCAGGTCTCCGTTGAGCCACACCTTGATCTGATCGCCAATACATTCTATAATGAACTGGTTCCATTCGCCGGGAGGATTTTCTGAGTCATCTGTCAGGTTGGCAATACGCCTCGATGTACCGCGTGTGGTACCCCATTTCTCCGGTGGCCCCCTGCGCTCTACCATATTCGGAGCGGCTATGTCTTCATGGATGCAGTAAAAATCCCCTGCATTCCCGGACATCATCTGTACTTCAATTGACTGGGGGAACATTCTGGAGT
Source organism: uncultured Rikenellaceae bacterium (assembly GCA_964415855.1). GTDB lineage: Bacteria > Bacteroidota > Bacteroidia > Bacteroidales > VadinHA17 > LD21. Next base: position 4,429 of record CAYQBZ010000107.1, on the reverse strand, counting down.
AAACCCTTGGTAACGAAGCATTTACAATTACACCGCTGTTTCCGGGCTTACCAACCCACCGGTACTCAACCGTCAGACTGTAGTTCTGGTACGCTGCATCGGTAATAATATGACCTTGCGGAGTGCCAAGACTTACGAGCATACCGTTGCGCACAATGAAGGGAGAAGCAAGATCCGGATCATTATCCATGGCCGGAACATCTATGTGCCATCCCGACAGATCTTTGCCATTGAATAACATTTTTGCGGAAAGATCCGGCGGGGGAGGTGGTCGCCTTTGCCTGGTAGCATTGGCAGGTCTCTCCTGCTGGTTCTGCTGGGACCTGTCCTGCTGGTTAGCCTGTCCCAGAACAGGTAAGATGAAAAAAAGACTGAATAATAAAGTAATAAATGATTTCATAGTCGATATGGTTTTATAAATATAATTTCTGAATGTTAAGATTAGCAATGCCATAATCGGCATATAACTCATTGCAAAGCATTTTATTTTAGTTACGTGCAGCTAAAATTCAACATCTAAGTGCCTAATTAGTTAATCCCTGGATTGGAGTCAGCACCACCTTCCTGAATTCCACTTCCGATCCTTCCGCCTGTAATGATATCTGGCCCTTATTTGCTGTGCAGTCAAAACCGTAATTGACAAGGTCACCGTTTACCCAGACTTTGATCTCTTTTCCGTAGCATTCAATGATCATGATATTCCACTCCCCCGGTGTTTTTTCGGAATCGTCTGTAAGATTAGGGATTCGTCTCTGTGTGCCACTGGTACTACCCCATTTCTCACGGGGTCCCCGCCGTGCTTCCATATCAGGAACAACCAGGTCTTCGATGATGGCATAAAAATCGCCGGCATTCCCCGACTGCATCTGCACTTCGATGGATCGCGGATATATGCCCATTGCCCTTGGTATCGAAGTATGAACAAGTACTCCGCTGTTGCCTGGTTTCCCGGGGAAGCGGTATTCAACATCGAGGCGGTAATTCGCATATGCTGCGTCAGTGATAAGGTGTCCGCGTGGATTACCAAGGCTGACCAGAATCCCGTTCCGTACGATAAAAGGATTTGTCGTATCAGGATTAATGTCCATGGCGGGAACATCCTCATGCCATCCGGAGAGATCCCTTCCGTTAAAAAGATGTTTTGGGGATAGGTCAGGAAGTTCTTCCTGACGGTTTCTGGTGGCTCCCTGCTGCCCTCCGGGCTGGGCGACAGCCGGGGAAATCAGCAATAAACTAAATAATAATGTAATAATTGGTCTCATTGTGCGATGATTTTATTTGTAATTTTTTTAAGCTCATTATGACCGTAATGGTAAAGATACAAAAACCCCTTCCGGATAAGAGGTTTTTTCATCTCACTGATATTACAAGGGTTGCTTCCTTCAATCCCGGTGCTGTTGCCCTGACGTTTATCTTTCCCCGGGTTTTTTCAGGTCGTATAACTGCCAGGCAAATTCCTTCATAAGTTTTTTTCCTTGGCTGCTGGAAGCTCGACATATCCCTGGGATCGCCGCTTCCAACACCTGCCACTTCACCGTCACCTGTAACTATAAAAGTCACTATAACATTATCTGCATCGGGAACAATATTGCCATCTGAATCTGTTATCTCTGCCCTGATATATGACAAATCGTTACGGTCGGCGTTAATTTTTGTTCTGTCTGCAACCAGCCTCACGGAGGCAGGTTTTCCTGTTGTTATAAGAGTCTGCGAGGCTGTCTCCTTTCCTTCGTCGTAACAATGTGCAACAAGAGTTCCCGGTTCATAAGGGACCTCGAATGTTGCTGTGATGGAATTTCCCTGATCAACATCCTGCTCTCCCACCAGTTTCCCGTTAAGTTCCAGTTTAACATGCTGGCTGCGGGTATAAACATGTACCTGGAATTTTTCTCCCTCATGACCATTCCAGTTCCAGCTCTTTAACTCGTCGGGGAAACCCCAGGGGCTTGTCATCTCCCTCATTCCTGCAGGGACAGGACGATGAACTAATATTTCTACCTTACTTTTTCCCCACACAACAAACTGATAATATGAAGGAGCCTTCCTGTTACCAATAAGGTCAAGATCACCCTGGTAGTTTGTATAGACAGGCCATGAATTAGCACTGAAGAATCCTCCTCCTCCTCCTCCGGGAGGCGGACCACCAGCATTTGCCCCCCGGGCACCCTGCGGAGCGCCGCTCCTGTTTCCTGCGGATGTACCTCTGGCCGCACCTGCATTTCCCTGCCTCTGTCCCTGCTGTCTTTGTCCCTGTTGCCCTGAACGTGCTCCTGCCGCTGCTCCAAATGCGGACCGGCGCATATTCATCGCCGCTGTATCCGTCAACCGGGGTAGGCCAACTGCTGCTTCGCCAATATTATCAATTGCCGTCCAGACAAAATATCCTACGACATAGGGCAGTTTCTCAACCATCTCGTAGTTTGCAAGTGCCTGTGGAGGTTGTGTTTCTGTTGCTACTATTATCCTGTCAGGAAAATTATCGTGATCGGACTCATATCGTCTGTAAGCATAATTATAGCCGACAACATCCAATAATTTCATGTGATCCACATAATTATCAAATCTTCCAACCATTCCTTCGGTTACAGCCCTGCTCGGATCCATAAGACGTACCTCATGTGCCAGGTTTGTTGCTATTCTGTAACCCGATGTATCACCAGCTTCGGGAATCTCGTTCCCTATGCTCCACAGGACAACTGACGGATGGTTCCTGTCGCGCAGTATCCATGAATCAACATCCTTTTTCCACCACTCCCTGAAATAAAGGTGATAATCCCTCGCCTTTTTGGGTCTTTCCCACATATCAAATATCTCATCTATCACTACCATGCCAAGACGGTCACAGGCATCCAATAATGCAGGTGATGGTGGATTATGGCTTGTTCTTATTGCATTAAATCCATTCGCTTTTAATAGCTCAATCTTTCTCTCCTCAGCACGATCGACAGATGCTGCTCCCAGTGGACCATTATCATGATGGTAACATCCACCTATCATATCGACTGACACACCATTGATTGTCATGCCGTTCTCAGCATCAAATTTAATGGTTCGTATGCCGAAAGATGTTTCGGTCCCATCCGTTACTTCACCGTTTATCAGTACCGATACTTTAGCATTGTATAATCCGGGATTATCAATTGACCACAGAGAAGGATCACTGACCGGTATTTCCTGTATTAATTCCTTTGTCTGACCAGCTGTAATCTTCGAATTAGTGCTGTTTGATGCGACTATTTTACCTGAAGGATCTGTCAGCTCGGCCTGTAAAACAACATTTTTTTCCTGGCTGCCTGAATTTACCAGTGTAGTTACTACTTTCACATTTGCTGAATTTTCCGTTATCGCCGGTGTGGTAACATATACTCCTCCCAATAAATCAATATGAACCGGCCTTACAAATGTGAGCCACACATGCCTGTTAATGCCTGAGCCTGAATACCACCGTGAATTTAATCCTTCGTTTCTCACGCGAACCGCAACAAGATTAGGTTGCCCGGCCGGATTCAGGTAGGGGCTGAGGTCATAATAAAACGGAGTATAACCGTAAGGATGAAAACCCAGATGGTTGCCGTTTAGCCATATATCTGCATTCATGTAAACACCGTCGAACTGAATATAGGCTATCTTATCCGCGTTTTTTTCATCAACAGTGAAACTTTTCCTGTACCATCCCGTACCTCCGACAGTATAGCCGGAACTCATTTTATCAATCGCCGATTCGGCAAAGGGTCCTCTGACATCATCATTATTTTGTCCGGGCAGATCTTCTATGCTCCAGTCATGAGGAACATCGAGAGTCCGCCAGTCTGAATCATCATAACCTGGTGCCTCCGCTCCTGCAATACTGTCTTTAATGAAATGCCATCCATCATCAAATGACGTTGTTCTTGAATCAGCTGCCGGTCCTGACTGTCTGACACATAAAGTCAGACACAATAACAAGAATGCTGCAAGAATTATATATGTTCCCGCTTTGAAAACACCTGAAATTAATTTTGAATTTTTCATACCGAATAAGATTAAAATGGATTTTAAACCGGATTCACTACTTTTTGACGACATGCAGATTTATCAGTATTCCTGCATGTATTTTCAATTAATTTTGTTAAAGTTAATAAAAACCACGGACATAAATAAGCTGCTCAGAGATGCTGTTCTATAATTCTCGGGCCTGCTGCATGTAGTATTCATTATTTAACCATTTTAATTTTATGGCAGATTCCTTGTATTAGGGATAAACAGAAAAGAATGGCATGTCATAAAGATATGATTCCGATTACTGAGAAATGACACCAAGATGCTAAAATAGAAAAGCGGACAAATCTCAGAGTTTCCGGATGTGTCCGCTGAAGTGAACCTGGAGGGAGTCGAACCCCCAACCTTCTGGTCCGTAGCCAGATGCTCTATCCATTAAGCTACAGGTCCT
>CAYQBZ010000106.1:0-9296 GCA_964415855.1 uncultured Rikenellaceae bacterium | reverse complement strand
CAAGATTATAGAAAACGTCAGGGTTTCCGGAATCATAATTTACTGCTTCAATAAAACTTTGAAGAGCAGCTTGATAATCATTTTTCCTATAGAATTCATTACCCCATACACATAATATTTCGCTTATTTCATGCCTGTATTTTGTTAACCTGACTGTATCAGAGGGAGTTACAAGACACAAGGCATTCGGAATCAACAGGATATGGGGTGCTGGCAAATCCTACTTCTACAGGACATATCTTAATGAATCTTTAATCTTAACATTTATTGCATTTATTGCCGCATTATTTGTAATTGACCTTATCAGTCCGCTGTTTAAACATTTTACGGAACGTGATCTTGACCTTAAATTTTTTAGCAGTCCATACCGGATCGGAGCTGCATTTTTTTTCACTTTAATCATCGGAGTGCTGAATGGGATTTCCCCGGCCAGGTTATTTTCATCAAAAAGAATGGTTGATTATTTAAAAGATAAAGCTGATCCCTCAATGAAGCAGTATTATATACAAAGGATTTTCCAGATTTCACAGTTTGCTATTTGCATTTTCTTAATCTTCGGATCATTTGTAGTTTTCAAACAATTAAAATACATTAATACAACAACAAATCACTCATTAAAGAGTGACCAGGTTATTGTTATCAAAAATGCTGATAAACTTGGTCTAAAGCAAGAAATCTTTAAGTCAGAACTGAAAAAAACGAACGGAATACTGAATGTTTCCATATGCGGTGATGTGCCGGGATTAGGAGACTATTCTCGCTGGGGACTTCCCGTTGATTCGGCTGCATTTAACACGCATGTAGCAGTGTTCTATTGTGATTATGATTATCTGTCAACCCTGGATATGCATCTGGTCAGAGGCAGGTTTTTTGATCAGGGATTTTCGACAGATGACCATGCAGTAGTTTTAAACAAAACAGCCATCAAAACGCTGGGATGGGAGGCAGATCCCCTGGGTAAACTTTACAGGCTGAATGATACTTTCAGTGTTATCGGGGTGGTGAAAGACATTCATTTTGAATCATTTCATTATGAAATATTTCCCCAGGGATTGTTTCTCGAACCACCAAATACCGGAAGTCGTATCTTAATAAAGATACAATCGGAAGCAGCTTCTGATGCATTGCAAAATATCAGGAAAATATGGACTAAACTCGTCCCTGACAGGGAGGTTTTCTACAATTTTTTAGACGAGGATTTTGATTTCTGGTACAAAAATGAAAGAAAAACAGGGCAGCTTACTATAATTCTGACTTTTACTGCAATATTTCTTTCAGGACTTGGATTCTTATCACTTGTGTTATTATCAGTTCATAATAAGACAAAGGAAATCGGGATCAGGAAGGTTAATGGTGCAAAAGTCTATGAAATACTTTATTTACTGAATGCGAAGTATATAAAACTGATTATCATTGCCTTTTTTGTGGCAAGTCCGTTTGCATGGTATGCGATGCATAAGTGGTTGCACAATTTTGCTTACCAGACTACAATAAGCTGGTGGATCTTTGTAATGCCAGGATTAATTACTCTCGGAACTGCACTTCTTACAGTAAGCTGGCAGAGCTGGCGGGCAGCATCGGGAAATCCTGTTGAGGCACTTCGATATGAATAAACCTATTTATAAGATAACCATGATAACCCTGAAAAACATTTACAAGTACTACGATTCAAAATTCCAGAGGACATTTGTACTTAAAGATATTGATCTGGAGATTAATGAAGGTGAGTTTGTTACCATTATGGGACCAAGCGGTGCAGGAAAATCAACCCTTCTGAACATAGTCGGCATGATCGATGAGCCCAGCGAGGGAGAATATATCTTCCTTGACCGGCCTATGCATGCAATAAATGAAAAAGACAGGGTCGAATTTCACAGGAACTACGTTGGATTCATCTTTCAGGCCTTTCACCTGATAGAGGAGATGACTGTGTTCGAAAATATCGAGACACCTCTTGTCTACAAAGGTGTAAAGTCCTCTTTACGAAAAGGCATGGTTGCTGATATGCTCGACCGGTTCAATATCGTTGCAAAGAAAGACCTGTTCCCTGTTCAGCTATCAGGAGGACAACAACAACTGGTAGGCATAGCCCGCGCCATTGTAGGGAAACCCAAATTATTACTCGCGGACGAACCTACAGGAAACCTCCACACGGACCAGGGAAAGCAGATCATGGACTTACTGAAACAACTTAACCGGGATGGCATTACTATCCTGCAGGTAACACACAATAAGGAGTTTGCCTTATGCGGAAGCCGTATTATACAGCTTGTGGACGGGATGATCTCCAGTGATGAAAGAATATAATCCCATCATGACATTAACTTAATTTCCTATAACAATGCCTATTACTGGTTTAGTAAAAGCTACAGTCAGAAACTTCAGAAAGAATCTTATTACCTCGCTTATTAAAATTGCAGGGGTTGTAATTAGTATTTCTGCTGTCATCATTATCTGGTTGTACGTTATTAATGAGAATAAATATGACAGCAATGTGCCTGAGAGTGACAGGATTTATCGCATGGATTCCTTCTGGGCCAGTATGCCTCCGTTTATCGGGCATGCAATTATGCAGAGTATGGGTAAGGAAGTAAAAGCAACAAGGCTTAATTTCTGGAGTAACGTAGGAGTTCAGATAAATAATAATCCATTCAATATCAAAGAGATAGTGTTTGCTGACAGTACTTTTTTTGATGTTTTCCAGTTTGATCTTCTGGAAGGCGACTCTAAGGAAGCACTTGTCAGACCATTCTCTCTTGTTCTGTCGGAATCCACCGCGAAAAGATTATTTGGCGATGCTGATCCTCTGGGGAAGATGGTAAGATTCCAGAATCAGTGGGATTTTACAGTTACTGCCGTGATGAAGGACATATCTTACCTTCACTTTAAGACAGATATCATCGCTTCAATTACCAGTCTGGAGCAGATACGTTATAAAGGTGTTCTTAAAGAGTTTGACGGATGGAGTTATCCGACCTATCTTCTTATTCCAGAGGATATTCAACTTGCAGAAACTGAGCAGAGCGTCATTGATCTGATGAAAAACTCCGGATACACCAATGAATTCCATTTTAAACCATTCAACGAAATATATTATTCAAGTGAAATTGAAAACGAAAGCAATACAAAACATGGAAATTCCCTGTACAACAGGATACTTATCTCTGTTTCTGTTTTTATTCTTTTGCTTGCGGCCATAAACTTTATTAACCTCACCATTGCCAATGCCGTCTCAAGATCAAAAGAGGTAAGCATTAAAAAACTTCAGGGAGCATCCAAAGCCCGGCTGATATTCCAGTTCCTTACTGAAACGATCTTCTATATATTGATTTCCGTTGGCTTTTCAATATTGCTGCTGTGGCTATTCGACCCTGTTTTGAGCTCATTAACAGGATTTTCTGTGAGAATTGCAGATTTCTTTGTACTCGGGAACCTATTGATATTTGCATTTGGAATTCTGGTATTTATTATGATTTCCGGTATATATCCTGCATTCTATATCAGTTCATACTCAGTATATTCAGGCAGAAGCAGGGTGTCAGGCAGTTCAAGCCATACAGGTATACGTAACTTACTGATAATATTTCAGAATCTGGTTTCCATCTCCCTGATATGCAGCACACTTATAGCCAACAGGCAGTTCAGGTACATGAATAAAAAGGATCTTGGATTCGATAAAAATGGTATTATAAATCTTATGTTAAACTCGCAGTTAGCATCCCATCCTGATCTGTTTAAAGAAAAGCTTTCACAATATCCTGAAATATCAGGGGTATCTTACTCCAGCAGGCTCCCAGGCAATTACTGGGGATCATGGTGCTGTGTCAGCCTGGAGGGCCAGGAGAATAAGTACTTTAATAACTATGTTGATGCCGATTATTTAAAAACAATGGATATCAAAATCAAGGAAGGACGCGGTTTCTCAGCTAAGAATCCTGCAGATATAAAGGCAACTTACCTGATTAATGAGACTGCAATCAAACTTTATAACCTGAAGGATCCTGTAGGCCAGGTCATCCTGCCCGGAAACGGTATTAAAGGCCAGATTATCGGCATTATAAAGGACTTTCATTATCGCGGATTGAACTATGAGCTGTCTCCTCTATTGCTTTTTTACACTCCTGAACATCTGAATTATATCAATATCAGGCTCGCTGCAAATAATGTCAGGGCTGGTCTTGACAAAGTCAGATCTGTATGGGATGAATTGTGCCCGGCGTTTGCTTTTGAGTATTCCTTTCTTGACGAGACTTATGATCTCCAGTACAAGTCTGAAAGAAGATTTGAAAGTCTCCTTTTTGTCTTTGCCCTTCTGGCAATATTCATTGCAGGAATTGGCCTGTTGGGCCTGTCTGTTTTTAGCACGGAACGCAGGACCAAAGAGATCGGGATAAGGAAAATTAACGGAGCCAGGATCGCTGAAATAATGCTAATGCTCAACCGGGATTTTTTAATATGGGTGGCAGTGGCCTTTTTCCTGGCATGCCCGTTATCGTGGATTGCAATGCATAAATGGCTGCAGACCTTTGCATATAAGACAAACTTAAGTATATGGATATATTTACTGGCGGGATTAACCGCATTAACAATTGCCATAGTAAGCATTAGCTGGCAGAGCTGGAGGGCCGCAGCGAGAAATCCGGTGGAGGCTCTAAGATATGAATAATTTACCCCCTAAATCCCCCATTTGGGGGACTTGATATTTATAAAAAGTTGATAATTAATATATTATAGAATATTAACTGTGTAAAATGAAGGGATTGAGCGTTGAATATCCAATGTATTTCGGAGCTGCACCCGATGTATTCAAGAAAGCTAAGGAATTAAGAATAACGGAGACTGAAACTGAGAAATTGTTATGGTCTAAGCTTCGTAATAATCAAATTCGCGGATTGCATTTCAGGAGACAACATCCAATTAACAGATTTATTGCTGACTTCTATTGTCCAAGGATAAAATTTGTGATAGAGGTTGACGGGGGCATACATGAAATTCCTGAGAATCAAGAATATGATATCGGAAGAAGTGAGATTTTGAAAGATTATGGGATAACAATAATGCGTTTTACAAATGAACTGGTCAAATATGACATTGAAAAGGTAATTGCTCAAATAGAAGCTAAAACCGTAGAATTGCTATCCATCGAAAGTAAAAGCCCCCCATCTGGGGGGTTGGGGGGTAAAAAGGGCCGCAGCGAGAAATCCGGTGGAGGCTCTAAGATATAAATGAAATATGTTTCTGTAACAAAAATACTGAGCTATGTTTGGACAAAATTTTAAAATTGCGATACGCAGAATTGTTAGAAACTACAAGTCAACGATTCTGATCTTTTTCGGACTGGTTATAGGATTGACAGGCTGCCTGATAGTATATACCAAAATTAATTACGAATTAAGTTTTGACAAATCTCATACTCAAAGTCAGAATACTTACAGGGTAGTAAGGGTTACATCAGGACTGGAGTACACAGATGGTGGACTGGAATACAGGACCGGCGTTCCCTTCCCATTTCCTGCAGAGATTAAAAAAACTATCCCGGAAATCCAGAGTGTCGTTTCCATGTTCTATCAGTATGGCCAAAAGGTTATCATACCAACCAATGACAGTATAGGGGAAAAATCATATGTCCTCAAAGAAGGAGTAGTTTTCACAGAGTCATCATTCTTTGATGTTTTTGATTTTGGGAACAGTAATAACCAATGGCTGGCCGGAGAAGGAAAACAAGTTTTAGACAGGCCTTTTACTGCAGTTATTACTGAAGAAACGGCTAATAACCTGTTTCCTGACCAGGATCCTGTCGGCAGGGATATTATTATCGGGGAAACAAAATTCACAATAGAAGGAGTTGTCAGGGATTTCCCCGAAAATACTGACTTCCCATTCAAAATGCTATTGTCCCTGGATACGTTCTATAATAATATGTACCCCGGTTCCCTGACGGACTGGGGCAACCTGTCAGACAGCTATCAATGTTATGTGGTTCTGAATAAAAGAAGTGACCCAAAATCAATTGAGGAGAAATTAAAACTGACATATTCCGGTCATGCAGAGGTAGATATGGCAGAAAGACGATTATTTAAGCTTCAACCTCTTTCAGATGTGCATAAGGAAGGAAAGTTCGGAAATTATAATAACAGGACAGTGAGCAGGGGCTTATTAATAGCAATGACGATCATAAGTACATTCATATTTTTAATTGCATGTTTTAATTACAGTAACTTTTTCCTGACAGAAACCCTCAAGCAGAACAAACAGATAGCTTTAAAAATGATACTTGGCAGTAAATTAAAATCTGTCTACATGCAGTTTTTAACAGAATCGCTGATTGTCACTTTTGTTGCACTGACAGTAAGCATTCAATTAACATTATCTATTATTGACAGGTATTACTCATTTATAGATATTCCACCGGGATATATACCTCAATATGGACTACAGAGCGTCCTGTTTGTAATCCTATTACTAATCGTAGGCGGAATTCTATCTACAATTTTTGCATTCCTTAATATTAAAATAAGATCTCTTTCAATACTTCTGAAAACAAGTGATCCTTCCTCTCCAGGGAAAGAAAACATAATCGGCAGGAGTAGTGTAATTCTTCAATTTATTGTAGCCCAGGCCGTTATAATAGCCACGCTATTCATCGTCAAACAGATTTACTTTATTAATAACACAGACCTGGGCTATTCAACAAAGAATATAATTTATTCTAACCTTCCTGAAAACCAGAATACGAAACTAAATACCCTCAAAGAAGAGTTAATGGCAGTACCTGGCATTGCCAGTGTAAGTTACAGTTCAGTACTTCCTGCGACCTCGACCTCCTGGACTTCACTAAGCATATTCAGGGAAAATGAAGAAATAAAACTTGATGCAGAAATCAAGTCGGTTGACAGCACATACCTGGATTTGTATTCATTCACATTTTTGGCCGGGAAAAACTTTACAGGACACGATTCTGCCAACAGTGTTATTGTAAACAAGGAATTTCTTACTGAAACCGGATTTAAAAACGCTGAGGAAGCAATTGGAATTAAGATTAGTGGTTACGGAAATTTCATTGGTTTTGTAAGTGGTGTTGTAAAGGATTTCCACTCGGGCTCTTTGCACGGCAAAATAAGACCATGTCTGTTTATTAATAATCCGGGTTCATTTAACACTATCAATATCAGGTTTTTGCAAACAGGATCGTTAAAAAATATAAAATCGGAGTTTTTCCCTGGCGATATTGATAAAATGAAAATAATCTGGAACTCTGTATATCCTGATCAACCATTTGAATATACTTTTCTCAGCGAAAGGATCAAAGACTATTACAGTGCAGAATATAAGGCACTGAATTTATTCCTTCTGTTTGCTGCAATAACAATATTCCTGTGTATTCTTGGAATTATGGGATTATCTTTAAGTATCAATGAGAGAAGAACAAAAGAAATAGGGATACGCAAGGTAAATGGGGCAAGGGTCCTGGAAATACTATTCATATTAAATAAGAACTTTCTTAAATGGATCTCTTTTGCCTTCCTGTTTGCTGTACCCGTCTCATGGTATGCAATACACAGATGGCTTGAAAACTTTGCATATAAAACTGAATTAAGCTGGTGGATTTTCGTTCTTTCAGGTGTAATTGCATTAGTAATTGCCTTATTAACAGTCAGCTGGCAGAGCTGGAGGGCGGCGACAAGGAATCCTGTGGAAGCGTTGAGATATGAATAATAACCCCTCTGTCCCGCAAGCTCGGCTTCTCCCCCCAGGCGGGGAGAAAACCGGACAAAATTGATTAATGAACTAAAATAACTTGACTACACATAAACCGATGAAAAACCTGAATACTATTGTAAGGAGCATAATCAGACAGAGATTAAACTCCGGGATCATTCTAATCAGTCTGGCCATAGGGATGGCCTGTTTTAACCTGATAATTATGTTCATAAGCCGGGAATTAAAAACAGACACATTTCATGAGAAAGCCAATCAGATATATGCACTAAAATGTGATGATCCCTGGATCCCGGGAGGTAAGATGTTCCACTGCCGCTTCGGATCTGCTGAATATATGAAGAAAAACTTTGCCCAGGTTGAAGATTTCTGTCGCATAAATGCAGCCGGTTCGCAGAAAATTCTCGCTGATGGGGAAGAATATTATGATAAACCACTGATCATTTCAACAAGTTCAAATTTCTTCGATTTCTTTTCTTATCACCTTTTAACCAATAACCCAGAAACAGCATTAGAAGCAAAAAACAACCTCGTTATATCACAGGATTTAGCAATAAAATATTTTGGTTCAGCAGATCCGCTTGGGAAAATAATTACTTTTTTCAATCGCGATAAAGAGGAACAAATGGTAGTAACAGGGATATTTGAAAAGCCTGTTGACAATACTCAGATAGAATTCGATATGGTACGGCTTATTGATGAATCAGATAGCCGTTGTTATGTGAGACTGACTAAAATGGCTGATCCGGCAGAGCTGGAAACACTTTTCAAGGATAAAAAAGAGACTATTCCTATAATATCTACCGGTACACCCGGTGCATATTACCTGGAATCTTTAAAAGAGTCCTACTTTGACACCGGAAGGAGAACAAGCTTTGAAGCAAGCAGGGACAAAACAGACTTGTGGATCGCGCTTATAATAGGACTGATGATTATTGGCATAGCCTCATTCAACTATCTCGGATTATTAGCCAATAACCTTATTGAAAAGACTAAAGAATATAATATAAGAAGAATAAATGGCGGTTCTAAATTCAGTTTCATTCTGGACTTTATGTTTGAATACCTTATTGTTATTACTGTTTCTTTTATACTCAGTCTGCTCCTGATGCAGGAAATGATCCCGTTCTTCAATGAATTGACGGGGAGTAATATTACCGAAAGATTTATATTGCAGGGAACCCAAATCTCTTTCCTGCTGGGAATCGTATTTATCCTGTTATTCATGACCTTTCTGTTTGTTTTTTACAGAATCCAATCTGATTTAACCACTAAGTCATTAAAACCCGGACAGGAAAAAAGTTACAGAAGTGTTCATTTTCCCGTTTTCAATATCTTACAACTTGCAGGTTCTGTAGCCTTAATAATATGTTCCATAATCATTATTAAGCAGATGAATTATATAACCAATAAACCTATTGGCCTGGACAAGGAGGTTATTGAAGTAAAATTGCCTGCTACTTATGCTGACAAGGCTGAACTTTTCAAAGCCGAACTTATGAAGAACAGCTCAATTGATAAAGTCTCTGTAGTTGGCACATCTCCTTTGCTTGAGCACTTTTTGCTTTTAATAGACT
>CAYQBZ010000105.1:0-9344 GCA_964415855.1 uncultured Rikenellaceae bacterium | reverse complement strand
TCAACAACATCTGCATCGGCCACGAGCTCGAGTCGCTCATCTACCACAGCCTGCATCTGGATGGGGATAAATAAGGGATAATGTTTATTTTTCCTCAGGTTTTCTCATCGAATATCCGTTCCTGAATATCTTAAGGTTGGTCCCAATTTTCAATAAATTGGTTTCTGCATCCAGAGTTCCCATGCTCAGATTCAGGATTTCTTATATGTTCAATTTTTTCTTATCAAAACCTAATGTCAGGGAGCATGGGCTAATATTTGACCTGGCAAGTGAATAACTTAATTTTAACAATACACAAAGAATCCTTGTACATCAAATAAGTGCTGGGAATCATAAAATATAATTTGTTTTGCATTAATTAAAATAATATATTAAAAGATTGATTTATAGCAATCAACCAATAACATACACCATGAAAACACTAATTTTATTAATTGTCTTTGCTTTATCAGGATTTGCTCTGAATGCGCAACCTTTTTTTGCCCTGCATCATTCAGGGAATATAAACTATTATAAAAGTTTTCAGGAGGCCTTCGGCCCTTCGGTTAACGGCGATACAATCTATGTTCCAGGGGGAACATTCAATGTTGGAACTGTTACCATCGACCGCAAATTGTGCATCTATGGAGTGGGGTATTATCCTGATTCCTGTAAAGCGACCACACCTTCAATATTAATAGGAAACCTCAGAATCTTGACTGGGGCGGACAATGGTTTGTTATCTGGTTTAGAAATTAGTGGTGGTGTACAATTCGGGACTGCCGAGTATAATCAAACCGTAAATAATTACACCATAACAAGGTGTTTAATAACTAGTTATTTGTATCTATCATACAATGGATCAGTTGCAACAAATTCAGAAAATATTATATTACATGAAAGCGTAATTTTTGGAGCATTTTGCGGGGGATATGCCCAATCCACTCACATCGTAAAAAATTATTTCAGTATGCCTAACCTTAATTACCAAATTAGGTTCTTTTCAAATTCATTATTTCAGAATAATATTTTTGCAGGTTTGATTAGTGCTAGTTTTGATCATTTTGCTGATATTTCTGATTGCATCTTCGAGAATAATGTTATTATTACATTAGATGTCTTTACTTATTATGTGACTAATAATACTTTTCTTAATAATTTATTCACCCAGAATGCTTCATTTCCAACAAATGGTAACGACGGATCCAGTAATATCGTCGGCCAGGCTGCAACCTCGATCTTTACTAATGATCCCAGTCCCTATAGCTATTCATTCTCAGATAATTATGAGCTATTCGTTGCCTGCCCAGGAAATAATGCTGGAACGGACGGATACGATGTCGGAATATTCGGAACCAAGTATCCATTCAAACATGTACCGGTGAACCCGCATATAAGTTATAAGGATATTGATTTTAAATTAAACGAGAACAATGAACTGAACGTGAAGGTCCGCGTTGATGCACAGGATCGTTAAACCTTCCGATATGAAGAAGTTTTGGTTCCTATGCTTGTCTATCTGGATCTGCATAACACTGCACGGGCAGACCAATCTTACCGGCTATACCTACTGGTTTGATGATGACATGGGAAGTACATTCACCAATGTATTTCCATCAAGTTCCATCTATATTTCAGAGGTGTTAGATTGTTCTTCGCTTGTTGAGGGAATGCACACCTTCAATCTTCGCTCTGTGGATGACTCAGGCAGGTGGAGCTCCGTAATGACCCACCATTTTTATAAATTCAATGAGTTTGACACTTTATGGGACAGTAAAATTGATTTGTACCAATATTGGATTGATGACTACAGTATAATAAATGAGCAAATAGCTGTCCCCACAGATGTATTCTTATTATATGAAAAATACTATCTGGATACAATCGAACCCGGCATACACAGTTTTCATCTACGCTTCAGAGATGACAGACATGCTTGGAGCAGCATTAAATCCCATTTTTTCTATAGATACCAGGAGACACAACCCCCTGGTATAAGAAAAATTACCAGGTGTGAATACTGGATCGATAACCTGTCATCAAAATTCACACAGGAACTTTCCCCATCCGGTTTTTTCACTTTGTCAGAAATACTTACTCTTGATACGCTGAATGAAGGTTTGCATCATTTTAACATCCGGATCAAGGATGACAGCAATCAATGTAGCAGTGTCCATACACAATGGTTTTATAAGTATGCCAGGGAAGCCATGCTGGATGCAGAATTGGTAAACATGGAATACTGGTTCGACAATAACTTGGCAGACCAACAAACTGCGGTGATCAGCCCTGAGAAGCAATACACCTTCCTATCTGATATTGATCTAACTGATTTTGAGAATGGACTGCACTCCTTTAATTGCCGCTTTAAGGACAACTCTTGCAAATACAGCAGTGTGATGACCCACCTTT
The DNA here is from genome assembly GCA_964415855.1 of uncultured Rikenellaceae bacterium. Classification (GTDB taxonomy): domain Bacteria; phylum Bacteroidota; class Bacteroidia; order Bacteroidales; family VadinHA17; genus LD21. The sequence goes on along the minus strand of CAYQBZ010000105.1, from coordinate 6,953 downwards.
TCTACATTTTTCCTGAACATGCACTTACCGGAGATAATTATATTACTTCTTACAGGGTTATATATGACAACAATCCCAAGCTGGTCCAGGACTTTGTTATCAAGGCAAACAATGAAAACTTTTTGATTCTGGATGTGTCCATTCCGCCACCCCCGCTTGAGATCGATACGCATATTGTTGCCATACAATTCCAGGATGAAAAGGGACTTTGGAGCTCAGTGATCTACGACACGCTGGTCGTTGAAAACGAATACCCAGCAATATTCATAACGCCAACTTCAAAGACTATAGGCTCAGCTTCAGGACAAACCATCTTTTCTGTTATATCAAATGTAGATTGGACAGTAGCCGAGAATTCAACCTGGTTTACAGCGAGTAAAACCATTGATTCAACAATAGCGGTTATATACGATGTAAATTCCGGTCTTTATGCGCGTTATGACAGCATGGTGGTGTCCGGACCCGGTGCTCCTTCTAAAACTTTGTATATCCAGCAAATGTCGGCTGAATCATGGTTACAGGTTTTACCTCAAACCAGAACTGTTAGTGCTGCAGCCGGGGCAACTACATTCAAGGTTTCATCCAATGTTACCTGGTCAGTAATTGAAGATACCGAATGGCTGTCAGCTGCGATAACAAATGATTCAACATTGACTGTTTCCTATACTTCAAATATTGGCATCAATCCCCGCATGGATACACTGCTCATTACGGGTCCGGGATTGGAAAGCATAATAGTTACCATAAGCCAGGACGGTGGGAATACAAAAGACCTGAGTGTAGCATGGCTGGAACCCACCAGCGAACAGCTATGCGGATTGAGAAAGGAACAATCCATAAAAATAAAACTGGAGAACTATGGATTAAAAGCCATCTCGAATTTTGTAGTGGGATACTCGATTGACGGTGGACTTAGTTTTGCTTATGAGACTGTCACCGTGACAGTTGTACCTGATTCTCCAATGATTTATACCTTCCGCCAGACCGCAGATATGGCTGAGAAGGATACATTTCGTTGCGTTGCCCTCGTAAACTTACCGGAAGATCAGAATTTAGCTAACAACAGGGCTGAGGTGACAGTTATGAATGACCGCTTGGTTTTTAATCTAAAGATCACTGATACGGACTGCAAGCTGGCAGAGGGAATTGCAGAAATTACGGACATAAGCGGAAGGCCAGGGTCATATGACATTTACTGGTCAACTGGCGATACAACATTGAGGGCTGAAAACATGGCAGCGGGTACTTATAATGTTACCATTATTGATCCTCTTGGATGCGCATGGTCAAAACCTGTAACTATAAGAGCTATTGGAGCACCGGAAATTGATATGTCAAGTTCCAGGGTAATTGATGTTTCATGCAACAGAATGAAAGACGGTATTATTTTCATCTCTCCAACCGGAGGATCGCCACCGTATAATTATCACTGGTCGGACGGTGAAACTACACAGGCAATTAATAACCTGGCTGAGGGCGAATATGATGTTAAAATAACGGATTCAGAGGGATGTGCTAGTTCTTATAGTTTTGTTATTGGAGGTCCCAACCCGCTGAAGGTGACTTTCAATACCATCGAAGCAAACTGTGGTGAAGCGGATGGTGTTGCAGAAATATTCCTTCAGGGAGGTACACCACCCTTTATGTATACTTGGAGTTCAGGGCATACCGGCAATATAGCTACCGATCTTCCTGGAGGGGTATATTCGGTTAAAATCACTCATAATAACGGCTGTATTGATTCTGCCAGGATATCCATCAATGAAATCAATGCACCTGATTTTCAGGTAACTTCAGTTATCCCTGCCTCCTGCGGGGCCAGCGATGGCAGCATTGACATAAGCTTGGCAGAAGATGGATTGGACTGCATCTTTGAATGGTCTGACGGGACCTCTGCGGAAGACCTACTTCAAGTACCGGAAGGCATATATAATGTGACGGTATCGCTTAGGGATGGAAACTGCTCGAAAAGCCAGGTCGCTGAAATACCTGTAAAACAACCTTCTCCGGGATCAATCTGCATGGTTACGGTGGATAGTTCCACCAACGGTAATATGGTTATTTTAAATGATCCAGTGGAAAGTGGAGACTTTATATCCTGCAACATCTACAAACTAAGCAAAACAGGAGCCTTCCAGTACATCGGGACCAGATATCCCGGTGTGTCCAATACATTGGTAGATGAAGCTTCTGACGTAGAGACCACATCCTACAGGTACAGGATGACCCAGCTTGACAGTTGTGGGAATGAATCGGAACCGAGCGTGTATCATGAAACGATGCACATTGTTGTAAATAAGGACAATAATGGAGAATGGGCCAATTTGTTCTGGAATGCATACAAGGGTGTGGATTATAATTATTTCCAGATATGGAGGTATTCTGAGCACAATGGCCTGGAAATAATCGATACTGTCTTCAAGGCCGAGGATAAAAATTACTATTCATACACAGATAAGGATCCAAGTGATACTGTATATTATATGATCGTCATTGAATTATCCGAAGCCTGTTCAAGCATAATAAAGGCAGGTACACACAACACAATACGGTCTAACAAGTCCAAGAAACTTAAATTCCCGGCAAATTTATCTGATAATGAGACCGTTAAATATCTGAACGTATATCCAAATCCGAATAAAGGAACTTTCAGAATCAGCCTTGAATCACTGATCCGGCAGGATATTGTGATGAATATTTATGATTCTCAGGGAAAGTTAATCTGGAATTATCAAATTAAGAATATTGAGGGCTTTCATGAGAAATTGCTTGAATTACAGGATAGTAAACCAGGATTGTATCATATTCAGTTAATCCTCAACGATGGTATGAGGAGCAAATCATTCGTGCTTGAATGATTATATTTTAACACCAACCACAGTTATATCATCCACCTGGGTACAATCTGACTCATGCATCCAGTCTGTTAAGCTTTTTTTCAGAAGTTCTCTTTGTTGACTCATGGATTTTGTGTGAATATCACAAAGAAGCTGGCGGAGGTTCTTGATCATGAACTTTTTGTTTTTGGGTCCTCCGAATTGATCCTGGTATCCATCCGAAAAAGTATATAGTACATCACCGGATTCAAGTTGGATCTTATTTCTGGTGAATGGAGTATCCAGTTTTGAAGAAATTCCGATGGGCATTTTGTCCGGTTCGAAGATCTTTAGTTCGCCGTTGCGGAAAAGATAAAGAGGAAGGTTGGCACCTGAAAATTCAAGAAGTTTCATTTCTTTTTCAATGATATAGAGGGCCATGTCCATGCCATCCTGGCTTTCCCCTTGGACTCCCTTTTGTCGAAGCGATTTTACGATCCTGCTGCGAAGCTGGTTCATTATTTCATCGGAATGCATCTGCTGGTCCCTGCTTGTGATTTCATTAAGGTATGACATCCCCATCATACTCATCATGGCTCCAGGTACCCCATGTCCCGTGCAGTCGGCGGTGACACAGATGATTTTTCCATCCTTCCCGATCATCCAGTAATAATCCCCGCTTACCACATCCCTCGGCATGTAAAGGATGAACCGTTCCGGTAAGAGGCTGTCAATGTAATCACCCGGTGGGAGCAAGGCAGCCTGGATGCGCTTCGCATAATTGATACTGTCCATGATGTCCTGATTTTTCTCCTCGATGAGTTCTTTCTGCTTCCGGATTTCGGCCGTTCGCTCCCGGATAATGGCTCTCAGACCCCTGGTATACAGAACTACAATAGTCCATACAATTCCAATGCCCAGGAGTATGAAACCTGCCAGGGCCGGGAATGTCCTGTACCAGGGAGGCAGGATGGTAAAGGTATAGCTTGCAGTTGCACTCTCATGTTCATAAAGGTTCCTGGCTTTAACGTAGAAGGTGTAGGTACGTTCCCGCAGGTTGGTATATTCACGGCGTGATTCAGGCGACCAATCGTGCCATCCGTTCTCAAATCCTTCCAGGTAATGGCTGAAGAGCACCGGGGTTCCATCTTCGTTAGTGGGTGCTGAAAATTCGAATGCTATGTCATTGTATCTATATGTTATCCTTGGTATCAGGTCAGGATTCTGGCTCAATGCCGGAAAACCCTTCTCATCGGTAAATGTTCCTGCAAATAACTGTGAATCCCCTTTGATGGTTATATTTCGTAATAAGGCATAGTAATCGAATTCATAATCCTGCGCAATTTTTCTATCGTAGCGGAACAAACCATCCGGACCTCCCAGCCAGGTGACCCCGTCAGTATCATGGTAAAGGCTGTAAATCACACCCTGGGAAAAAACGACGAATGGTTCTTTAATCCACTTGTAGGATGCATTCGGCAGAAGCTTGAGGTAACCCGTTTCATATTCTTCTGAAATATTGTTATAAGTGACAAGCCACAGGTACCCGTCATGATCGACAGATATTCGGATGATATTGCGTGAACTGTTGCAAAATTCCAGGCCAAAACTACTGTCGGGCTGAAATTTGTTTTGGGTCTCATTGTAATAATAAAGACCCTTCTCAGTTCCAAACAATAACCTGTTACCGAAACGTTCGATATAGATCTCTCCTGCCGGAAGCCCATTTAGGGAATCATATCGTGTAACTTCTTGTGCAGTTCCCTGGCCAGGTTTCCCAAATTTTATCCTGTAAATACTTCCAGAATATACCGTGCCCACCCAAATGCATCCTTTCGGGTCTTCAGCAATGGACCTGCACTCCTCTTCGATCCCGGCAACTTTATTTTCCCGGATCCAGCACCCCCTTTTTCGGTATATGGATTCGACGCCATCCACATTTGCGATTATCACCCTTGACGGATAGGATTCCGATTGAAAGATGTACCAAGGGTAGCATTCAAGTATCTGTTTCGAACGATGGTCGGTATCGATTTGCGATACTCCTGAATAGGTAGCAACTAAAATGAATTTTTCATCCTGGTTCTGGAATAATCTGATTGCATAGCATTGTTCATTGATGCCTTCAATTTTCCTGAATCCAGGGCGTTTATATAATGGATTATCCAGGTTATTCGGCTGCTCAATTGCTGTCATGTAATTATCCATATAGTATGTGCCGAGCAAATTGGCCACAAACAGTTTGCCTCCGAATCTGCCAATTCCCTCTACAGTCTCTTTTATCCCGGAATTATAACCAAATGTGGTGACAGAAGTCAGTACGGGCGACATAGATATGCCATTACTCAGTGCCATCCATAGATAACCTCGTCTATCCGTATGCATATTGTAAATTACCTCATCCTGCAGACCAGTAGTAAAATTCAGAATGTCGAACTGATCACTGGACTGATCATATACGATAACACCTCTTCCCTGTGATCCGACTGCAAACTGCTTGTCATTGATCCTTATCGCACATGTTATTGCATTGTCGAACAGAAAATTATCAATTTCATTAAAATGCCTGACCAGTTTAATGGCTTCGGTAGAGTGTGCCATTTTCATATGAAAGATACCTTCTCTCTCTGTAAAGATCAGGATTCCGTTTTCGTTTGAGGGAATCATGCCGTTAATTGCTATTTCAGCAAACTTTTCTCCACCTTTAATGAGAACCAGTGAATCACCTTTCATCTTGAGCAGCCCCCGATCGGTCTCATCCACATAAAGGTCTCCATTAACATAAAAAGAAGCATGAAAATTATTGGATGCAGGCCATGTGAACATTGTATCTCCTGTCCATTTGAACAAGGCTCCACCGGTTAAAAAGTACGCCCCTTCCGGAGTGGCATGCGTTTGCCAAACTGCATCAACGATCTGCCCCTTGTCATGCAAATAACCCAGCAGAGAGACGAATTCCTGCCTACCTGCAGTTGTCGTATTTATGTAACCGAAATTACCATTACCTCCAACATAAATTATCCCATTTGAGTCGGAATCCAGAGAATACACGATATCTCCCGGAACGCCAATGGTTTTCCAGTAAATCCCGTCATATACTAGGATTCCCTTGTTATTTCCGAAATAGAGGACTCCCCGGTTATCTTCGGTTATCGCCCAATTCTGAGGTCGTGCTTTATAGTCCTTCGGGGTGAAATTCCGGATGGACAGGAAATATCCCTTTTCGGTAACAGATGCATGAGTGCCCGAAATAACAAATAACAGAAAGAGTATGTTAGAAAAAAGAATACGGATCGACACAATATATCTGTTGAAAAGAATCAACAGGAAAATTAAGGAATTTATTCGATTACAAACGGCCGGCTCATCTGGCCGTTATTAACGAGCATCTGCAATTGATACAATCCGGGACTCAGGCCAGCCAATTGAATCGGATACTCACATCTTCCAGCAACATTCTGATATTGGGCCTTATAGATAACCCTTCCCATGGCATCCAGGATCCTGATTATTATATCCTGACGGCTGGTTAACTCTATACCCACTGTAAATACGCCCTGGTTCGGATTTGGATAAACATTCAGATGTCTTATTGAACCGGGATCATGCACGTAGTCCACCCCGAATTTTAATTTCTTGGTCTTATTCGAACGTACGGTATTATGTGTGCCCGCTTTCTTCGTGCTTATACAGGGTTCCGGCAGTTCGACGACAATAACATAATAAACCGTATCATTCAAGGGAGGATTAAGGTCGGTATAGGTATAGAAATCCTTATCGGCCACTTTTGGCACCGTATCGATGATTTCGAGTCCACCTGATCCTGAATACCTGTAGATCTGGAAAAAATTATAGTCCACCCCCTTGTATGCGTTCCAGAATATGTTTGCCCTAGTAAGACTTAAGTCAGGGGTTACGACGGTATGCATGGTTTCGTGATAGGGACATGGTTCTGATTCATTGCCACAGGTATCCACCATGGTGATCCTATAGCGGTATGAAGTGATTTCAACCTCAGAGGCTGCATCTATCCATGTATTTGACATGGACGGATCCATTGTTTCCATATACTGGTATGAACCAGTCTTGCTGAGCTGATAGATGTTATAGGAGATGATAGCTCCGGGGTCTTGCGAA
>CAYQBZ010000104.1:0-9396 GCA_964415855.1 uncultured Rikenellaceae bacterium | reverse complement strand
ATGATATAAAAATTCGGGCCGCAAATTACAAAATTATTTTAAGAAAACTGCCTGTCACGAGATTTCTCCCGCAAGCGATGTGTTAAGTGCCTTTACTATTTCTTTCCTGGCGGAATACCTGCCAAGAAGATGTATGAGCTTTGTAAGGGATGCCTCTGATGTTATATCCCTTCCACTTATCACACCTACTGCCTGCATAAGACGGCTTGTCTCGTATAAGCCCATCTCTACGCTTCCCCCGTGACACTGGGTCACATTAAGAATGATCCCCCCCTTGTCGATATATCCTCTCAGGTCCTCAATGAACCATGGATATGTAGGGGCATTCCCCGAGCCGAATGTCTCAAGAATAAGTGCTCGTAAGCCCCTGGTATTTACGATACAGTTTACCAGGTTACTGTTAATGCCGGGGAAGATTTTCAATATTGCCACATTGGTATCGAATGTTTTATGAACAATGAATTTCTTACCCCTTGCAGGATGCCTGATGAGATTATGGTTGTATCTAAGATGTAAACCTGCATCAGCCAGCGGCGGATAATTCGGGGAACTGAAGGCATCGAAATGTTCGGCACTAAGTTTTGTGGTACGGTTACCCCTGGTCAGCTTGTTATCAAAATATATGCATACCTCGGGGACAACGGGCTGACCATTTTCTTTTGCAGCTGCTATCTCAATGGCAGTTATAAGATTCTCTTTCCCGTCAGTGCGCAGGAGACCTATAGGCAACTGCGAACCGGTTAAGATGACCGGTTTACCGAGATTTTCAAGAAGGAAACTCAGGGCAGATGCGGTATAAGCCATTGTATCGGTTCCATGTAATATTACAAAACCATCAAAATCGTTATAATTGTTTTCGATGATCTCAGCGATCCTGACCCATATCGGCGGATCAACATTTGATGAATCCTTCACAGGATCGAAAGAAACTGAATGTAAGGAAAATCCAAATTTCCTCAGTTCGGGAACATGGTCAGAGACGTGCCCGAAGTCAATAGGTACCAGTGTCCCGGTTACCGGATCATCTACCATACCTATGGTTCCCCCGGTATAAATAATCAGTATCGATGTATCCTTAAAATTTTTCATCAATATTATAAATTGAATAGATCTTTTGAGTTATTATATGTTATTTCGGCAATCTTCTCCTCATTCATTTCAAAGATTTCGGATAGTTTTTTAACTACCAGTGTGATGTATGAGCTCTCATTTCTCTTTCCCCTGTGTGGAGAAGGGGCAAGATAAGGAGAGTCAGTCTCAAGGATAAGGTTTGCAGGCCCTGTCTCTTTTATTACCCTGTCGAGACCTGAATTTTTGAACGTAACAATACCACCTATTCCCAGCATAAGTCCCATTTCAATAGCTTTCATGGCGTCCTCATGTGTACCTGTAAAGGCATGAAAGACACCTTTCAGATCCTTTCCCCTGAATTCCTCCAGCGCCTCAAATACCTCCGGGAATGAATCCCTGGAATGTATCGCTACAGGTAATGAATTATCAATGGCAAAGCTTACCTGTCTTTTAAATGCCTTGATCTGTTCTTCCTTATGTGCCTTATCCCAGTAAAGGTCAATACCTATTTCCCCGATTGCTATAAAACCATTTCCTGCGAGTAGCTCCTCAAGCTTTTCAAGCTGAACAGCGTAGTCGTCTTTTACCGAAGTGGGATGGAGTCCCAGCATTGAATGACATATTCCCGGATACCTGAGTTGGGCATCGGTCATAGGATCAACTGACTGTATATCAATATTCGGCATCAGGAGCTTTACAACACCGGCGGCCAGAGCTCTTTGTACAGCCTCATCCCTGTCGGAGTCGAATTCGGGAAGATAAAGGTGTGTATGGGTGTCAATAAGCTGCATAATGTAATTTGTATTTTTCAGGTTGTTGTTTTGGCATGTTAAAAGTAAGTAAACTAACGTAATTATTATTTATTTCGGAGGAGAATGTGTTTTGTCGGAAGACGGAAATTAAGGCACCTGGCCATGCAAGGCGGAACAGGAAATCCATATTCTACCATTAGGGGATTGCCAACTGCTTATTGCCAACTGCGAACTTTTGTCTTCTTCGGCCTTCAGACCGTCACATATAAATTACCGGGGTGGCATCTCAGCAGGCCTTTGAATTCCATCTGAAGAAGCAGTGAGGAAAGTTTATGAACAGGCATTAAGAGGGAACGGCAAATAGTGTCTATGTCCAGTTCCCCGTGTTCAGCCAGTAATTCATAAACCTGTTTTTCTGTCTCGTCAAGATCGTCAAACAATGTACGCTGGAGAGCTTGTCTGGATATTTGAGGTTTCCAGTCAAGAAAGTATTCGATATCCTCAGAACATTCGGCAAGGGCAGCTTTATTGCTTTTAATCAGACTGTTACATCCGGCGGACCACTGGTCCTCAGGTCTTCCGGGAACAGCAAGTATATCACGGTTATATGAGCTTGCAATGTCAGCGGTAATGAGTGCTCCTCCTTTAATTCCTGACTCCACAACCAGGGTGGCATCGGAGAGCCCGGCTATGATCCGGTTTCTTTTAAGGAAGTTATTCCGTTCGGGAAGGGCATCAGAAATGAAATCAGTAACAAGGCCTCCCTTGTTTACCATCGTTCTGGCTATTGATGTGTGAACGGAAGGATATATCGATTTGAATCCATGTGCCAGCACTCCTATTGTCTGCAGGTTATTAGCCAGTGCGGCTTTATGTGCAGCAATATCTATTCCGTATGCCAGACCGCTTACAATTACGAGGTCGGGATGACCTGCTGCCAGGCCAGCAATTATCTTTTCGCATATCTCCCTGCCGCGGGAAGTGGCATTACGCGTACCGACCACACTTAATATCCTGGCTGCATTCAGATCACATTCTCCTTTCAGGAAGAAAACTACGGGGGAGTCGTCACATTGCCTGAGCCGGTATGGGTAGTCGTTATCAAGATAGAAGAATGTCCTTATGTTGTTTTTAAGGATATATTCAGCCTCCTTATCAGCTGTATCAAGGTATGACCTGTCGCTGATATATTTAGCCAGGCCTGTTCCGATCCCCGGAATCTTAACAAGGTTACGGTATGGTTCATTGAAAATTGCTTCGACGCTGCCGAAGTGCGACACCAGTTTTCTGGCGTTGATATCACCTATACGTGGTATCAGGCCCAGGGCGATCTTATGCTTAAGCGATATTTCCGACATAGCACAGGAAATAGAGACATGTAAAGATAATAATTTTTTGCCCCCCAACCCCCCTGAAGGGGGGCTAATGCACTATTTACCGGAATGTTTTTCTAAAAACATACTTGGTACATGTACAGTAACTATTTCACATAAGGAATGTCTATTTAGATGACACCCATATCGATCATGGAATTGGCAACCTTCAGGAAACCGGCAATGTTTGCACCTTTCATATAATCAACATACCCGTCCTTTCTCTTTCCATATTTAACACACTGGCCATGAATATTGCTCATGATCTCATGCAGGCGATTGTCAACTTCCTGCCTGTTCCAGCGGAGCTTCATTGAATTTTGTGTCATCTCAAGACCCGATGTTGCCACACCTCCGGCGTTTGATGCCTTGCCGGGTGCAAACAGCAGACCATTCTTCTGTATAACCTCAATAGCTTCAGGAGTGCATGGCATGTTGGCCCCTTCGCATATGCATATACAACTATTTTGTACCAGATGTTCCGCATCCTCACCATCCAGCTCATTCTGCGTGGCACATGGCAAGGCTATATCGACCTTCACTTCCCAGGGATGCTTTCCCTCATGGAACTCCACACCTTCAAATTCACTGGCATATGGTTTTACAATATCTTCATTTGAAGCACGCAGCTCAAGCATGTATTCTATTTTCTCACCCGATACACCATTGGGGTCATAAATATAACCATCAGGACCTGACAATGTTACGACTTTCCCTCCCAGCTCGTTTACTTTCAGCGCGGCTCCCCATGCCACATTACCGAATCCGCTTATTGCCACTCTTTTGTCTTTAAAAGATTCTCCCCTCGTTGCGAGCATTTCCTTGGCGAAGTAAACACAACCGAATCCTGTCGCTTCCGGACGGATCAGCGAACCGCCCCAGTTGCTCCCCTTGCCTGTAAGCACTCCGGTATGGTCGCCCGACAGACGTTTATACATCCCATAAAGATAACCGATTTCCCGGCCTCCCACTCCAATATCTCCTGCAGGGACATCAGTTTCCGGACCGATATATTTCCACAGCTCCAGCATGAAGGCCTGGCAGAAGCGCATGATCTCGGCATTTGACTTTCCTTTCGGATCGAAGTCAGATCCTCCCTTGCCGCCACCCATCGAAAGTGTAGTAAGGGCATTCTTGAAGATCTGTTCAAAACCCAGGAACTTGAGAATTGAAAGATTTACACTGGGGTGAAAGCGGAGGCCGCCCTTATAAGGCCCTATAGCATTGTTGAACTGTATCCTGTAACCAAGGTTCACCTTAACGTCACCTTCATCATCGATCCATGGCACCTTGAACATCAGGACACGGTCCGGTTCAATAATGCGCTCAATAATATTTGCCGATTCAAACTGGGGATTTTCATTATAAACCTCTTCGATAGATTCCAGGACCTCTTTTACAGCCTGTAAGTATTCAACCTCTCCGGGATGCTTCTTTTCGAGGTTGTTCATTATCTTATCTACATTCATTACTTATGTTATTATGTTATACAAAGGAAAAGGAATGGCGGATCAAATTTGAGTTTGTTGGGAGTCAATTAAAATGATAAAACTCATGTTATCAGATAAGATACCTTACCCGGAGGGGACATACGAATTCAGTGACCCGATAATCTTGTTCCTCTCTTCCCCTGAGAGGGCGCTTATGTAAACAGGCGGGTATTTGGCAGAACCTTCCCTGAATTGCTGGTAAAGAGTAAGGCTGAGTACAAGACCGAATAACCTCTTTTCAACCTTGTAACCGGCAAATGATCCCTTGTCAATTTCGACGGAATTTTTCTTACCGCCTACTATCCCGGCCATAAAATACCTTATGACAATTTTTTCACCGTCATCGGAAAAAAACACATACTGGTAATTCAGTATCATTGGAAGAAAAGCAATAAGCAGATTTATCCCTACAAGGATGAGTATCCATACTGTATCGCTCATGCCGAGTAAGGGGAAGCTGATCACCCTGGCAAAATAGGCAAGGATCAGGAATCCTATCAATACCACCAGGGCAAAAAAGAGCCTGATCCTCATACGTATAATTGTCCGGCTGTTGTCTAGTGTCATTTCAGATATTTTAAAATAAAAATAATCATTTTTTAGAAGCAAGGACCTTGCATGCAACGTCCTTACCTTTTATTTTTGAAGAACTTCACCAGTAATTCCCGGCATTGATCTTCAAGCACTCCTTTTTTGACCATTGTTTTCGGGTGAAGGAGAGGAGCGGATAATTTTGAAAAACCCTTGTTTTCATCATCAGCTCCGTACACCAGGGCCAAAGCCTGGCTCCAGCCTATGGCTCCTGCACACATTGCACATGGCTCGAGTGTAACATAGATTGTACAATCGATAAGGTATTTTCCCCCAAGGAAATTTGCAGCTGCCGTTATGGCCTGCATCTCAGCATGGGCAGTCGGATCCTTAAGAGTCTCCGTCAGGTTGTGCGCCCTGGCAATTATCATATCATTGTAAACCACAACGGCGCCTACCGGCACTTCCTGTTTATCATATGCTTTAAGTGCTTCTGTAAGGGCCGCATTCATATACTTATCCTCATTCATCTTCCCGGTACTGTTTCTTTGGTCTTTAAAAGTATGAATAAATTCGTGATCTGTGCTGTCTGATAATTTTCTTATTTTTGCTGTGAACAAAATAAAAGGAGATGTACAGAACACATACATGCGGTGAACTTAATTTAAAAAATACCGCGATTGAAGTTATTTTATGCGGATGGGTACAGAAATCGAGGGACCTGGGAGGAATGACATTTGTTGATCTTCGCGACAGGTACGGTATCACCCAGCTTGTCTTCAACATGGAGACAAACAGGGACCTCTGTGAGAGAGCCAGGAAACTGGGTCGCGAATTTGTTATTCAGGCTAAGGGGAAAGTAATGGAAAGAAGCAATAAGAACCTTAAAATACCAACAGGCGAGATTGAAATAGACGTCGCGGATCTGGTTATCCTGAACAGAAGCGAGATACCACCTTTCACAATTGAGGAGGAGACTGACGGCGGAGAGGAGCTGAGGATGAAATACCGTTACCTCGACCTGCGAAGGGGCTCTGTGAAAAACAATATAATACTTCGTCACCGGGTGGCACAAGAGGTACGCAGGTATATGGATTCAGTTGGCTTTGTTGAGGTTGAGACACCTGTGCTTATCAAATCAACACCGGAGGGAGCCCGTGATTTTGTTGTTCCTTCGAGAATGCAGCCAGGTACTTTCTATGCCCTGCCGCAGTCGCCGCAGACTCTTAAGCAACTCCTTATGGTTGCCGGATTCGATAAATATTTTCAGATAGTGAAGTGTTTCAGGGACGAGGATCTAAGGGCAGACAGGCAGCCCGAGTTTACCCAGATAGACTGTGAGATGTCTTTTGTAGAACGGAATGATGTTCTTAATACATTTGAAGGACTCGCCAGGCACCTCTTCAGGCAGCTTAAAGGTGTGGAATTCAGTGAACCTTTCATAAGGCTTCCTTACGGTGAGGCTATGGAATTTTATGGGTCCGATAAGCCTGATCTGCGTTTCGGGATGCGTTTCGCTGATCTGTCGACACTGGTGAAAGGACGCGGATTCGCGATATTTGATTCATCAGAATATTGTGGAGCCATATGTGCCGAAGGATGCTCGGAATACTCAAGAAAACAACTTGATGAACTTAGCGATTTTGTTAAAAGACCTCAGATCGGAGCAAGTGGTCTCATCTATGTTAAGTATAATGCGGACGGTACGCTGAAATCGTCAGTCGATAAGTATTACCCTGCTGAAGAATTAAGGAAATGGGCTGACACTGCAGGTGCCGGTCAGGGTGACCTGATCCTCATTCTTGCAGGTGAGAAGGAGAAGACACGTACTGCTCTTTCGGAGCTCAGGCTTGAAATGGGCAACAGGCTGGGATTAAGGGATAAGGACCGGTATGTACCTCTGTGGGTTGTGGATTTTCCTTTGCTTGAGTGGGATAAGGAGGAAAAAAGATTCTTTGCCATGCATCATCCTTTTACCTCACCTGTGGCAGACGATCTTCAGTTGCTTAAGGACGATCCCGCTAAAGTAAGAGCGAATGCATATGATCTTGTGATTAATGGTGTTGAGATAGGTGGCGGATCAATAAGGATACATGATTCCGATATCCAGAAGCTTATGTTCAAAGTGCTGGGATTCACCGATGAAGAGGCAAATGAACAGTTCGGATTCCTACTTAATGCCTTTAAATACGGTGCTCCACCACATGGAGGTGTTGCTTTCGGGTTCGACAGGTGGGTGGCAATGTTCGGAGGACAGGACTCCATACGTGATTTTATTGCATTTCCCAAGAACAATTCCGGAAGGGATGTAATGCTGGAATCTCCTTCACCGATATCAGCAAGACAGCTTACAGAACTGGGGCTGTCGGTAAAAACCGGGAAAGACCGATAAAATTATTTTAACCGGGGGGCCCTTATCAGATTGATCAGGATGACTCCGTTCGCACCTCTCGATCCATATATCGATGCAGAGGCACCTTTCAGGACAGATATGCTTTCCACCATCCGTGGCGAGATATCATCAATCGATTCAACCGACATACCGTCAACGACAAAAAGAGGCTGGGTACCTGAATTAATTGACGATACTCCCAGTATCTGGATGTTCCTTCCTGTTACCACTACGCCCGGAGTACCCTTCAGGACATCATATATGTCCTTAAATGTCATATACTTACCTCCTTCACCGTCAATTTTACTTACCGGTGTAGACAGGTTCTTCTGTCTTACGTTCCCATAACCGATATCAATTACTTCCTCACCCCGGGAAAAATCCTGATCGATTTTGCGCCGGGAACCGGATCCGTCCAGGACAAAATCAATATTACTCCTTTTGCCAATCGCTGCAGATCCTACACCCTGGTTAAAAGTGACAACAATAATTGAATCGGCATCCGGCCGGACTCTGACTTTATAAGATCTTTTGCCGTTGGTGAGCTTATTGGTGTTTTTCTCATCGATAAAAATCAGGGCACCTGAAACAGGATTCTTTTGTGCATCAACAACTACTCCGGAAACAACTATTTTCTTGTTGCCCTTTTGTCCTGCCAGGGTGCTAAGAAGCATTACATACAGCAGGACAACCAGGAAGACTTTTATTTTCATACAGTTATATTATAAGGATTTATTTTACTTCTTCGGAGCCATTAAGGAGAGTGATGCTGATTACTCCGTTTGTTCCCTGTATCCCGTAAATCGATGCTGCCGTACCTTTGATCACCTTAATTGACTTGACATCAGAAGGGTATATAAAATCAATGCTTGTCACTATAACTCCGTTCACAACAAGCAAAGGATCTGCGCTGCCCAGGAACGAATGTCCCTGGCGTATCTGGAGTCTCTTTCCGCTTACTATCACACCGGGCACCTCTGCACGTATCATCTGGTAGATGTCGTTGTAGGTGTTCATCTTTTTTGCCCTTGCTCTGCCTGGCCTGCTGATCTTTCCGGACGCGTCAGACGTGCCTGCTGTTACTTCAGACTCCATACCCTTGACATCGGCAGGGCCGCCAAAAACGAAATTGATCTTTTTCTGATCATTTAACACAGTATCCACAGAGCCGTAAACCGACGACCTTACCTCCAGCTTTCTGGCTTCGGGACTGACCTTTATTCTGTAAGAACCATTATCTCCTGTTTTGTAGCTTGTCCTGACATTATCAATATAAAAAACAGCTCCAGAAACCGGTAAACGGTTCTGGTACATGACTTTACCGGATATTGTGAGCATCTTACCGGATCTTTTACCGCTGTTTTGTCCTGAAACAAGCATTGAAATAGAGATTAAAAGAATCAGGATAATGAGATACTTAACCTTCATTTGTTAGTGAATTATACAGGATGCAAGTTACATTGAAGCCAAGAGATGACCAAATAATTCAGGACTTAAATAATGCTGCCGATAAGAGTGGCCGAGGTGCACCTTTCAATCAGAACATTAACATATTCACCCTTTTTAATACTGGTGGCGGGAAACACAGCAACCTTATTCTGGGAGGTACGTCCCGACATAAAATCCGCAGATCTTTTTGACGGACCCTCCACAAGAACCTCAAATACCTTAGCTATATCTCGCTTTTTCGAACTGGCAGACAGCCTGTTCTGAAGCGATATCATCCCGCTAAGTCTTTCAGATTTTATCTCTTCCGGCACATCATCTTTATATTTTCTTGCTGCTTT
>CAYQBZ010000103.1:5349-9527 GCA_964415855.1 uncultured Rikenellaceae bacterium | reverse complement strand
ACAAACAGCCAGGAAAAAGAAGCCACCAAATTTTAAGAATCTCAGGCAGAGACTTGAGAAGATTGTCGATGCCTACTTCTCAAATCTCAACCTCCTTATTAACGCAAACGTGGCTGAGAACTACCTTTTGCAGTTTAACTCTCTTGTCACCTCCGAACTGAATGAAATAATTAATACCAGCGAAAAATTCATGTCAGCAGAGTTGTATGATAAGACAGACACGCTTATCGGGGCACTTCATGAGATGATAGAGTCAGGTAAGCAAAAGGATATAAATCATGAAACACTTATTCCTGCGTCAGATCTTTTCAGGAAGAAAATTAATGCTCTGAATAATGTCTCGGCAAAAAAGATCAACCGCCTTCTACGTTTCCTCCCATCCGAAATAACGGTCATGGATGAAGCAAGCCTGAGTGATTTTTTTAACCATAAATTTTATGAGATCAGGACTGTTGATGTCTCTTTTCTTCAGATGCTTGAGTTCATGACGGAATATAAAATTCTTGCCCAGATGAACCAGTATGGTGCCGAGCTTCTGCAGTCTGTAAGTGAACAGCTCTCAAAGATAAAGGAATGTTACAGGTTATTTCTGCTCACATTTGATGAGTTCACCCAAAAATCTGATGAGGATAAGGTATTTCTGCACGATTTCCTAATCGATCAGATCGTAAAGATTGCAGAGTCGAAAGACCAGATATCCAATATCTTCGAAACATATATTTCACGGATATCTGAGCTGAAATCTGAAATTTCAGGGTATCTTACGGTATACGGGATAACTAAAATCGGGGCTCAGCTGAAGCATTACATACACGAGCAGAAAGAACAGGAAAAGTCTTCAAAGGTCAGAATGAAATTTCAGACCCTTATAGCCTGGTTCTCATCGCGGGCTGTAAGCTTTAAATATGGTAAAACTCAGGCTCTGGCTTATGCGAAGATCGTACAACAGGAAAGTAAGATACAGGATATCGGCAATAATCTGCTGGAGACCAGCAGCCGGATCAAACCCTTTCAGGAAGTCTTTGGTCAGATACCTTTCTTCTACAAACAACTATTTACGGTACGGCAGACTTTTCACAGGGAATACTGGGTGCCGCTGGTAAAAGAGATGGAACAGGCCGGAATTGTCTGGCAGCAATCAAGGCAACTGAATGAAGGGGTTCTGCTTATAACCGGTGACCACCACAGTGGAAAATCGTTTTTGTCATATATCCTTGCCAATAGCTGGAATGACGGAGGCAAGATAGTATTCATTAACCCCCCGGCAGGAGGCACAAGTGATATGAAGGTTTTCGAGGAGATAGTTGCTGACGCCATACAGGAAGAAACATATGATGACTCGGTATTCGAATTCATGCCTAACGGCTCGTTTGTCATCTTTGACGATATTGAACTATGGTGGCAGCGATCTGAAGACGGCCTTTTGATCCTGGATCAAATTCTTAAGGTAATAGCAAAATTCAGGAATCGTATTTTCTTTATCCTTAACATTAATACCTTCGCATACAGGGTAATAGAGAAACTCATACCTCTGAACACATACCTGCTTGGAGTGATCAGGCTGAATCCGATGCCTGTCAATTCGATAAAAAATATGATCATGCTCAGGCATAATGGCGCAGGACTAGAATTATTCTATAAAAACAAAAAGCAGGACGAATTAAGTGCATTGAAAATAGCGGACCTGTTTGTGAAATTGTATAAATATTCAAATGGTAATCCGGGAGTGGCCCTTGCTGCATGGATAACAGGCATAACAAAGGTTGAAGGTGACAAGATATGGATTGAACCGGCGGAGTTACCACGTGCCGAATTATTTAATCAGATGTCACCCGAAACAGTACTCATTATTATTCAGCTGTTTGTTCACAGGCAAATGACGCTAAGACGACTTGCCTGGGTACTGGGAGAGGAACTTAATGTAATAGAAAGACAATTACAGTTTTTGTGGAGAATGGGTATGATTACCAGGCTCCAGAACGAAGTCTATGAAATAAACATATCCTGGTATCCTATTCTTAAACAATTCCTTGTAAACAAAAACTATATCTGATGAATATATCTGAAATTCTGGCATCCGGGTATTTTGTCTTTTTGTGGCTCATGCTGACAGGAGGAATTTTTATTGCGCTGTACCTGTTCAGACATTTTATTCCGATAATCTCCCCTGTCAAAATCGACTCCAACAGATTCAGGAGGTATTTTACTATTGCTGAGGGAATTATATGGTGCATATATCTTATATCAACTGCCCTCTTTTTCCTGAAGAACAATGTAATTTTTTCAGCTGTTATTTTTCTGTTCTTCCTGTTACTTTTCTACTGGTATTCACGATTTGCACTTCGCGATTATATTGCAGGATTGGTTTTTAAGTCGGAAAACAGGTTTTCACTGAATGAAATAATTGAAGTTGAAGGGGAGAGAGGAGAAATTAAAAGATTCCATCCCAGGTGCGTTGAGATTGAAAATGAAAACGGGAAAATGATACTTCTGCCCTATTCAATATTACTGGGAAAAATAAGCTCTCCCAGGAAGATAAGTGATACTGTCGTGAGTCTGAGTTTCGATGCCAGCATTTACAAGACTCAATCATTTGAAATTGTCGCAGACCATCTCCGAAAATATATTATTTCACTTCCCTGGGCAATCTTAAAGAATGAACCAAAAATTCAACTGGTCGAAGAAACCTCTGATATATATAACGCCAGGATCACTCTCTTCTCGTTTAATGAAGCCTATTTGCATCCGATGCGTAAAAAGGTGGAAATCTACCTGGCGGAGAGCTACAGTCCTTCCTGATAAGGCCACAGGTTACTTCTTCCCATTTTCCAGCACAAAAGGAGTTGCCTGGTATACACAATAGTTCAACCAGTTGGAGAACAGCAGGTTGGCATGGCTGCGCCATCTAACTGTCGGCAGGTTGGCAGGATCGTCGTTCAGGTAATAGTTCTGCGGTATCTTAATATCAATCCCTTTTGCCATATCGCGGTCATATTCCGATTTGAGTGTAAGAGGATCATATTCAGAATGACCTGTAACAAAAACCCGCTTCATATCTTTTGAAGCAACAAGGTAGATCCCTGCTTCATCAGAATCGGCAAGTATTTCCAGATCATTTATTTGTTCGATATCCTCTTTTCTTACTTCAGTATACCTTGAATGTGGCGCAAGAAACTCATCATCGAAACCTCTGAGCAACAGATTGGTCTTTTTATAGGTCCTGTGTCTGAAAACCCCGAAAATCTTCTCGTTCACCCTGTATTTTGGAACACCATAATGATGGTATAACCCGGCCTGTGATGCCCAGCAGATAAACACTGTTGAGGTAACATGGTGGTCTGCCCAATCCATGATCTTCACCATCTCTTCCCAGTAATCAACATCCTCAAAATCGAGATGCTCAATCGGAGCTCCTGTAATTATCAAACCATCATATTTATGAACTGAAATATCATCAAAAGTCTGGTAAAAAGCGTCAAGATGCTCCTTTGGAGTGTTCTTCGAAAGATGCATCCTGGTATAAATAAGCGTTGTCTGCACCTGAAGGGGGGTATTTGAAAGAAGTCGTAAAATCTGCGTCTCAGTCGTTGATTTTACAGGCATCAGGTTAAGAAGCAATATTTTGAGAGGTCTGATATCCTGATGAACAGCCCTGGTTTCCTTCATAACGAAAATATTCTCGTCTTCAAGTATTTTAACTGCCGGCAGGTTATCTGAAATATTAAGAGGCATATCTTAAATGGTTAATAATATGAACTAATAATGGTTATAACAATTGACCAGCCAAAGTTGTTAAAGATTAACGAATATTTCCTGTTTTTTATATAAATATCAGGAAAAACTTCATTCATGAAAATTTTACTATATTGCTTATCATTAATATTAGTAAAACCTTTGCCTGGTTTTTTACCACATATCTTCACTGACTGATATTATTAAATTCCATATTATGAGTATCCATACTATCCTGATGATTGCCTTTTTTTTGCTTGCTCCTGTTCTGGTAATTATAGTGGAAGGGAAATATAAAATTGTTAAAAAGATAGGTGCTGTTCTTATTTGTTATATACTTGGCGCAATTGTCGGTAATACCGGCTTACTGCCCGATGGAGCCTACCCTGTCCAGGATTGGTTTACAAAACTGACAGTACCTCTTGCCCTGCCACTTATCCTCTTCT
>CAYQBZ010000103.1:0-5339 GCA_964415855.1 uncultured Rikenellaceae bacterium | reverse complement strand
TGGCCCGCTCAGCCATTACATCACTCCTTCTTGGACTTTTCACAGTGGTTTTAATGATATTCGTTGGTTACTGGATATTCAGGGACAGCATTCCCGAGATATGGAAGGTCTCAGGAATGCTTACGGCAGTATATACCGGTGGCACGCCAAATATGGCTGCTATGAAAACAGCCCTGAATGTAAGCAGTGAGGTCTACCTGATGACCCATACCTATGAAGTGGCCCTGGGAGCCATATATCTCCTCTTCATCCTGTCAGTCGGACAAAGGGTGTTCATGCTGTTCCTGCCGGCTTTCAAACTGCCCGAGACAGGAAATGTAAAAGTCGATGATATTGACATGGAGGATGAACTTGAATCATATAAAGGATACTTTGAAAAGGGAACTTTTTTCCCGGTACTCGGAGCGTTTGGCCTGTCGGTCCTGATATTTGCAGTAAGCTATGGCTCAAGTTTCCTTTTCCCAGAGAATTTTGCCACTGCTGCCACAATTCTCCTGATCACAACCTTTGGAATTGCATTCTCATTTATCCCCGGAATAAAAAAGATACGAAAGACATTCCAGACCGGGATGTATATTATCCTGATATTCTGCATTGTTGTTTCTTCGATGGCTGATATAAGACAACTGGCGAATATATCGTTTAACCTTTTCTGGTATGTGGGCCTTGCCATGTTCGGCTCACATATACTTCATGCTTTTCTTGCAAAATTCTTTAAAATTGACGCTGATACTGTAATAATTTCCGGTAGCGCACTTATCTGTTCTCCACCTTTTGTACCTGTTGTAGCCGGGGCACTTAAGAACAGGGAAGTAATACTTACAGGCCTGATAGTGGGTATTGCCGGATACGCCGTGGGCAACTATCTGGGGGTATTCATTGCCTACATGATTAAATAAAATCATTTAACCGAATAATAGCAGGGAGGATCGAATAATGAATAATACTTTCACGAAGATTATTGCCGTACCGCTGATCTTCACTTCCGCAGCAACATCAGCCTTCTCGCAGGGGGGAAAAAAGAACGTCCTTTTCATCGCTGTTGATGATATGAATAACGACCTGGGCTGTTTCGGCAATCCGGTTGTCAGATCCCCCAATATCGACAGGCTGGCATCCAGGGGAATTGCCTTTGCAAATGCATATTGCCAGTTTCCACTCAGCAGCCCCAGCAGGAGTTCCATACTCACAGGATTACGTCCCGACAAGACAAGGGTATTTGATCTGAGCTACCATTTCAGGCAGGACATGCCCGACATTATTACTCTTCCCCAGATGTTCAGCCGGAATGGATATTTTGTTGCCCGTGTAGGCAAGATGTATCATTATGGTAATCCGGGAGATATAGGAACTAACGGCCTTGACGATAAAGTTTCCTGGATGGAGCGTATCAACCCTGCCGGCCGCGATAAAACATCACTCGAACTTGATGTTATTAACTATACACCTGAGAGAAGCGGACTGGGTGCAGCGATGGCATTTTATTCAGATCCCGAAGGCACAGACTTTGAACATACGGACGGTAAGGTGGCCACAGAGACGATTAAGTTGCTGGAGAAACACAAGGATGAACCGTTTTTCATTGCTGCCGGTTTCTATAAGCCTCACTGCCCATGGATCACTCCCGGTAAATACTTTGATATGTACCAGCCATCCCAGATAACCCTTCCAAAAATATCTGATGATACACCGGACCAGTACCCTGCTCCGGCCCTGGCATCTACCAGGCCATGGCCCTATTTTGGCATAACTTCAGCCCAGGCAATGGAATGTAAACTGGCCTATTTTGCTGCTATCTCATTTGTCGACGCACAAATTGGAAGACTGATTGACGCACTCGATTCACTCGGCTTATCTGATAATACTATAATAGTCTTCTGGAGCGACCATGGGTATCACCTTGGAGAACATGGATTATGGTTCAAACAGAGTTGCTTTGAAGAATCAGCAAAAAGTCCTTTAATAATCTCTGCACCGGGTTTCAAAACAGCAGGCAGAACATGCAGCAGGATAGTCGAAATGGTGGATATTTACCCGACACTGGCTGAACTGACAGGAATGAAACCACCTTCAGGATTAGAAGGATTCAGCCTTGCTCCTCTGCTGGCTGATCCCGTCAGCAAGTGGGACCATCCCGCTTATACACAGGTACAGAGGGGAAACACTCCCGGTCATAGTATCCGTACTGCGGAATGGCGCTATACAGAATGGGGATTCGGGAATATGGGAGCAGAATTATATAATGAAGAGAGCGACCCTCAGGAATTATATAACCTCGCCGGTAATCCTTTATACCAGGATGTTATAATGGAGATGAAGGCCTCTCTGAAGAAAGTCCACCCTGTGCCGGTTGAGGGAGGAAAGGCTCTTCCCGATACACGGGCAAGGTATTGTAACTGATGAAGCGGAGTGAGGAGTGTGATGCAGAGCGAGATGATTAATAATCTGAACAGCAGGGAATATTTTGACTTTGGCCTGAAATAGTCTTATATAATTAGTATCTTTAACTTGCATTATAGCTGTTCTGAACCTTTATATAGGAAGGGGATCGTATATGGCTAAATTTAGCGGAAGCCCGGATTCAGTTCTTGGCATCGACATCGGCTCTGTTTCACTTTCTATTGTGCAAACGGACCTGGATGGTAAAATACTCCGCCGGTTCTATAAATTTCATAAAGGAAATGTAAGTTCAGTATTAGCAGATGCCACGAAAATATTTGACCTCAGTAAAGTAACCGCTATTGGCTGCTCCTCATCTTCCACATGCCTCGATAAAAAAGTTGTTCGGAATTTCAATACACAGGTAGCAATTATTGCATCTGCAAGACATTTGTGCAAAGAGGCTGCATCTGTCCTGCACATAGGTGCAGAAAGATTCATGGTCATCAGGTTTGGAGCTGATGGCAGTTACAAGTCTGCCAGGACCAATACCTCATGTGCTGCAGGAACAGGTAGCTTTCTTGATCAGCAGGCTGCAAGGCTCAACCTTACCGGAATAGAAGAACTCTGTGAACAGGCAATGAAGAATAGTGAGGAAATTCCTCATATTGCTTCCCGTTGTGCCGTGTTTGCCAGTACCGATCTTATTCATGCACAGCAAAGGGGCTATTCTGTTAGTGCAATATGCGACAGCTTATGTAAAGGACTTGCTGAAAACATCATCAACACGGTATTTAATACTGAAACACCAGCTTTGCCTTTACTGATAACAGGTGGCGTTTCTAAAAATTCAGCTGTAATTAAACACCTTGAGTATCTGTTAAATACCTCTCTTTTGATTGACAGCAATGCCTGTCTTTACGGAGCAATCGGCTGTTGCCTCCTGCTTCTTAAAGACCGTGCCTTTAAGCACCCTCTTAAAATCTCTTCTTTCGAAGATATCATGATCGAGGAAAATACTGAAAAACAGTATTTTCATATGCCATTATCAATAAACAGAAGTAAATATCCGGATTTCCTGAATGAAGAATCATTCCGGTTTAAACCGTCAGTTGTCCTTCATCCGTCAGAGGTCGAGATAGACATCTATTCAAAACTGCATCCGCACAGGAAATACCCGGTCATCATGGGTCTTGATATTGGATCAACGAGTACCAAAGCGATCTTAATCGGGGAGGACAGTTCCCCGGTGGCAGGTTTTTACACTTTTACGGCAGGGAAACCTGTATCAGCTACCTTATCAATTCTTGAGGCCATTGAAAATGTTTCGGTAAGGAAGGAAATTGAGATAGAGATATCAGGAGCGGGAACAACAGGATCGGGAAGGAAGTTTATCGGGAAGATAATAAATGCCGATCTGGTTGTCGATGAAATAACTTCCCATGCCAGGGCAGCCTATGAGCTAAATCCCAAAACTGATACCATAATTGAGATCGGTGGCCAGGATGCCAAGTTCACCCTTATGAGAAACGGTAATGTTACCTTCTCCCAGATGAATTCTGTCTGCGCTGCCGGAACAGGTAGCTTCATCCAGGAGCAGGCAAAGAAGCTCGGAATATCATTATCTGACTATGACAAAAAAGTAACCGGTGTATCAGCACCGCTGGCCAGCGACAGGTGTGCCGTATTTATGGAACGCGATATCTGGCAGCTTCTCAACAACGGATATTCGGTAAATGAGATACTTGCAACAGCACTACATTCAGTTACTGAGAATTACCTTAAGAAGGTAGCTACGGAAGCAGCCATCGGACAAAACATCTGTTTCCAGGGAGCCACTGCCAAAAACAGGTCGCTTGTGGCAGCTTTTGAACAACGGCTGCAAAAGCCGGTTTATGTCTCGAAATATTGCCATCTCACCGGTGCGCTGGGGACTGCATTGCTGATTCAGAAGGAAGATATCCGTAAAACAGGTTTCAGGGGACTTAAGATTTATAATGAAAAGATTGTCGTGGGGACCGAGTACTGCAAACTTTGTACAAATAACTGCTGCCTAAGTCTTGTAACCGTTTCCGGGGGGAAAGTGGCATATGGATTTACATGCGGCCGCGACTATGAGACAAACAAGTTTGTTTCAGGTAACCTTACAGGATTCGACCTGCTGAAAACAAGAGATAAAATATTCTCATTCAGTCCGGCGACACAATACAGCCCTGATATAACAGTCGGTATTCCTGCCACTCTCCATCTGTTCGAGGAATTACCTCTCTGGAAAAGGTTCTTTGACAATCTGGCCATCCGCACATTGACCAGCGAGGGTTACCACGATCCGCTGAAAACAGGCAAGTGCCTCGCAGGAGCTGAATTCTGCTCTCCCATTAATTCCATCTTTGGACATGTGGCCTGGTTATCGGGAAAGACAGATTACATATTTTTACCGGTACTCCTTCAGACACGGGAAAAGACAAAAGAATCTGAAGGACAGTACTGCTATTATACTCAATTCAGTCCGTCACTTGTTTATACCCTTAGAATTGCAGATATCCAGAAAAAGTGTCTGTCCCCCTTATTAAGTTTCTCAAAGGGGAAGTATATCGTTGCCCAACAACTCTTTAACTGCCTGAAACCTGTTAAGAGAGGACTTAATTACTTCACGGTGCTTAATGCTTTCAGTGAGGCACTTGCCTTTTATTCCACACAAAAGAAACAACTGGGACAACTCTTTGAAAGACATTTTCAACCAGATAAAAATATCTCCGTTGCACTACTCGGAAGACCATATATAGTTCTCTCCTTAACACTGAATAAGGGCATCCCCGACATTTTCAACCGCATGGGGGTGAAAACATTCTACCAGGACATGATCTCTTCCGACAGTCTTGACCAGGAAGATATCAATATCCAGCTAAGAAAAGTTCCCTGGTATTATGTATCGAAAATACTTGAGGCAGCTAAAGTAA
>CAYQBZ010000102.1:0-9657 GCA_964415855.1 uncultured Rikenellaceae bacterium | reverse complement strand
TTTAAGTGTACCTTTAAAAATACCGTTTTTATTATAGACTTGTATTTCATTGTCTCTGTCCATTACATATATCGTTTCTGTGAGATCATCAGCAGCAATAGACATACAATAATACCATTCACCGGGTCCTCTTCCCTTTCTGCCAATAACTTTTGCCGATGATCCATCTCTGTTAAGCCTTAATATGCCTATCTCTCTTGAAGAAAGATAAATTGAGTTTTTCAAGATATTAATGGAAGTGGGATAGATAAGCGATATTGCATAACTATTATCCAAAGGCACATAAGTTAAATCATCCGCTATTTCAGAAAGAGAAATCTCATTCTCAATAAAAGTTCGAGGATCAATCTGAATAAGACCGGATTCAGAGGAATTGCATGAGAAGGCAATCAACATGACTATTGCTAGTTTTAATATGTTCTGTAGAGATAGTCTTGAATAATTAGTTAAATGGTACATATTATTGAGATTAATAGGTAATTGGTTTTAAAAATTTGCTTTTCCCAGCAGTTAAGTATTATAGTCAGCCAATCAGCTTTGTTGAAAATATACTTAATAATGATTGAATAAATCTCCGCATTAATCTTTGCATTTCCCTATCGCTATAACAGGATTACTAAATTCATCAATATCTTTTATCCACTGAAAGCTATTTATTGCCTGGGCAGCTTTTTCGGGATTATTTTTAAACCACTTAATCAAATCTATTGGCTGAATGACATAGAGCATTTCATCATTATCTGTAAAACTGATCGGACTTACATCCATAAGACCTGATACATCATCTTTAAATCCTGTAACTCCTGAACTGTTAATTTTGCAGAATGTCACTAGGTTGGTTTTTTTGTCAATGAAACCAACGTATCGAATTCCTTTAAAAAGAATCTTAATAAAAAGATACTTATTACTTTCATTTATACCGCACATATAAAAATAATCCATCCCATTTCTGTGATCCATTGCAGCATTAACCTGCCATGTTACATTATATTTTCCCATCTTAAAATAATATCGAGGGATCAGAGAATTTCTTGTCAATTGAAACAATGTATCAGAAAATACCTCTAGAAAATATATCTTATTATCATACCTGTAAACGGTATGATTATCATCCATAAGACCACCTACTCCATGTGACATTGTTTTCAAAGTCTGATAATTTGGAAATATTTTAAGGACCTCATCTTCTGTGAAAAGAGCCAATTTATAGTTTACTATACCTAAAATATTAATAAAATATCCGACATAGACCTTATTATCCATCATAATATCAAAGCTCATCGGGTACTTATTTAGTTGAACAACTTCACCAAATCCAACATAATCAGGTGTTTTTATTATCTTAACACAATTACCTGATAAGTCATATACTAACAGTTGCCGCATCGAATTAACTGCATATAACACCTTTTTTTCGGGATCAAAGGGTATAAAGCTAAAACGCAAATATTCATCAGGTCCTCGCCCGAACCTGCCAATTTCTTTGATAAATTTTCCTGTCTTCCGGTCAAACAAGAGAATTTGAAATATTGGACTAAAATTCCTGACAACGATATATTCGTTAGTTATTTCGTAGCGGGCATTGCTGCCAATAATTGATTGAGGGGTAGTCTCGAGAGGCACATATATGATATTCTCCAGTAACATACTGAGCGGAACGTCTTCCTGCCTGGAAATTGCTTTAGCCAGATCAAGTACAATCAGATTCGAATTATTTAATGTTTGACCTAATAAGGATGGGAAAAAAGAAAACAAAAGACAAATGGAGAATACATTTTTCATATTTGTATACTTTATCTTGCAGGCTCAATATAAAAGAACTTTTCATTCAAACAAAGGGTAGGCTGTATTGGTTAGATATTACTAGTAACCACAATCACACCATGCATTAGGAGAGTAATGCTCAGTGCACTCCAATGATGCTTGTGGAGGGGTACATTCACCCGCACAAGTAAACCAATCCCAGAATTCTGTTTCTTCTGTATGATAAAGACACCAATATTGGCCATAACCCCCTCTTAAAGATAGTAACTCTTTTTTATTCAATAGGTTCGCTTTGTCGATTTTTAATTTGCCAAGTGTTTTCATAATTTAGTAATTTTTATTATTAGTACATTACATATTATTATTAAATAATCCTACCCTTTATATTGAAATAATACCTGTTGGTCCATCTCAAAATTTACAGGTGTGGAAGTGTTTAGTCTAAATAAATTTCATTCTGCAAACCTCTGGCATAATCTTCAAATATTTAATTATCCGAATACCGGGAATAATATTTTCATATACCGCATGATTTGGATCAAAATAACACACGAAAAATCTTATTCAAGTTAGGAAACCTTAATAAACAGACCATCGAAAAACATTGAATAATTCTACCTGAATCTACCTGAATCTGCCTGAATCTGCCAGAATCTGTCTTAACCGGACAACCGGGTCATTTTTTATCATCATTTTTTAGATCAGGAGGTGAAAGAGTGGAGTTAATTATTTTATAATTGTAAATTGGATAGCGGAAAAAACCTGCACAGAAACCATTTACAGATGAAATAATGGGATCGGGAATTGAACTAACGCGGGGAGCCGGCATGAAAATCCAGGACCTTTGATGACCTGGCTCAAAATGATAACTAACAAAGAACTATGCCAAAAATTCAAGGTTTTGTAACCTGTTCCAGGGAATTACATCAATACCATTGCTTCTTTTCTGAATAGATTCTCCTGAGTAAATAACCGCTCCTTTTTTAGCACTGCTGATACCATACCAGAAGAGTAGTCCTTTGAAAAAATCTTCATTTATAGTTTTTCCTGATTTTATTTCAACAGGAAACAGAATACCATATTTTTCAATTAGCAGATCAATTTCATGACCAACATTATCTCTCCAGAAAAAGAGATTTTCGTTTTCAGATCTGTTGAAGCTGTGCTTGACAAATTCACTGACCACAAGATTTTCAAATAAATTCCCGAAAAGCGGATGGTATTCCAGCTGTTGTAAATTATGAATCCCAAGAAATGAACACACCAGTCCGGTATCGTAAAAATAGAGTTTTGGCATCTTGACAACTCTTTTATTAAAATTACGATGATGTGGTTCCAGCCGGAATGCTATAAAACTGTTTTCAAGAATCCCGAGCCACGATCCGGCAGTCTTATTATCAATACCGCACTCAATAGCCAGGTTACTCATATTAAGTAATTGTCCGGCCCTTCCTGCACATAACCTTAGGAACCTGTCAAAGAGATTAAGATTTGATATATTCTTTAATTGTCTTATATCCCGTTCAACATAAGTCCGGATATAATTTTTATACCATTTATCCGGAACCACTGGTTGATCGTAAAGAGGAGGATAGAATCCTTTCAGTATTTGTGACATTATATCTCCGGTTTCAGCCTGAGGGAGCTCTCCAACTGTGAAGGGGAGAAGATATAGGTATGAAATCCTGCCGGCAAGACTCTGGGAGATGTTCTCCTGCAGTAAAAAATTATTGGAACCGGTTAATATGAATTTCCCGGTGGTTTCATCCTCGTCGAGCACCTGCTGGAGATATGAGAATAGCTCAGGTGCCCGTTGGACCTCATCGATGATAGCTCCGGCAGAGTATTTCGAAAGAAATCCTCTCGGATCATCGACCGCAAAACGACGATCGTCAGGATTTTCAAGACTGACATACGGTTTATTTCTGAAAACATGTCTGGTAAGTGTTGTTTTTCCCGATTGACGCGGACCAACAACAGCTACAGCTTTAAATTGTTTCGCCAGATTTACCAGTTCTGCTTCTGCCTCACGTTTTATCATAAAGCAAAATTACAAATTTGGAATCAAATTCCATATTTGTAATAGGAATTTGTAATGTCTGATAATGTTTATATTACGACATGAATGAATATGGTTCTAATATGCCAGTGCATAAAGCAGAATAAACTAAATTGAAAATTACCCCGGTTCAGGACGCAGGACGCAGGGTACAAGGGACACGACACAGGGCACAGAGATGCTAGCTGCACGATCCCGCCGGACGGGACTTTGTCGTTTCACTCCTCAGCCTGCACGACTTTAAATACTGAGATTAATACTGAGATTAATACTGAGATTAATACTGATATCAGAAAGGCATTTAACTTCCTCGCAAAATACCTGTCATCCTGAGAACAGAATGATCACCTGGTCTTACCTTAAATGCAATAATAAAATAATAGTTGTGTAACTATAATAATAGTTGTAAATTAGTGTACATTATAAATGCTTAAAACCTCTGACTATGAAACTCCTGGCCTTAACCATCCTTATGTTCTTCGCATGCTGCTGCAGCAATGAAAAGAATCCATCGGTAATAACTGTCGATGTGCAATCGCCCACAGGACCGGAACTGAAAGATCTGTCCGAAATAGCTAGCGATATTCAGTATATCCCTCTTGAGACCCATCCGGATGCTTTAATGAAGTTCGTTAATTACCTTAAAGCAACAGACGATAAATTTTATATCAATACTGTTAGGGAACTGCTTTGCTTTGACAGATCAGGCAAATTTCTCTACAAGCTTGACCAGCAGGGGAGAGGTCCGAATGAATACAATTATCTCTCCGATTATGACATCAGACCGGAAAAGAACGAAGTTATAGTTTTAACAAGCGGTAAACTCTATTTCTATAATGAAACGGACACCGGATTCCGGCTTACAAAACACCTTGATCTTCAAATACAGCCTCAATACTGTGACTTCATTCCCGGTCAGGATAATATACTATTGTCATTTACCGCATCAACAGGACAGAATAAATACCAGTGTGTCTGCATCAGTCCTGAAGGTGATACCCTTATTAAGAAGCCTAACTATTACGGATTCATAAGAAACTCCAAAATTGTGATGGGCTTCAGTAACGACAACGTTATCAATAAGAGTGATGGTGTATTAAGGATAAAAGGCTTACTGACAGATACCATGTTCACTATAACAGGCGATTACAGGTTTGTTCCATACATGATCCTCAATACCGGTGGGAACGGGATTACTCCTGATTTCCTTGCCAATATCCCGCAAACTGACATTAGCTCGGGCAGTCCTACTGCAAAATTTCTCATGATGAGACAGATTCTGGAAACAGACCGCTACCTGTTTTACGGGCATTATTTCCAGAAGAACAGCTATTGGAGTGTATTTGACAAAAAATCCGGAGAGAGCCGTAAATTTGACGCTAAGGATCTTCTTAAGGATGATATCTCAGGAGGAATAAATATAGAACCAAAATTTGCTTCAAACGGGTTATTATTTTCCTGGACTGATGCACTTACGTTCAGGAACTACATGTCTGCCAATGCGTCACAGGATATGGAATTAAAGAATCCGGAAAGAGCAGCAGAGCTCCGGAAGATTGCAGCCACGATAAAGGAAGACGATAACCATATCCTGATAGTCATTACTCCCAGGAAATAAAAAGCAGGCGAAAATGATCAATCACTAAGGGGATTTGAATTGTAACGGTTTTTGCAGATCCTACTGCTAAAAGTTTATTTGAAATTAATAAATACAATAATACTTTTGAAAACATGTTCTTAAAAAAAATCATAGCTTTTCAATTTTTGTTTGTATTGTCGGTACTGACATGGTACTGTGGCAATCCCGGCAGAAGTACAACAGATCAACAAGGTGAAATTCAGATCGTTGATGATTCCCAAAATAACCCGGGCAATCTGGTTTTACCCGTTCTGGAGCCGGGAGAAATTCATGTTACGGATGATGCTTTCGGTGCCGATATTGAACTTCACGGGATCCCTCTTGATTTAAAAGTGATCATTAAGCCTGAGCAGCTTCTTGTGAAGGGTAAATATTTCGTGACAAACAACGAAAGATCCGACAGCGTTTTCATGATCTTTGAGCTCCCTGACCTTAAATGTGTTGCCGCATTCGGTGTTAAGGGAAGAGGACCGGATGAGTTCAATTTTCCGAGGATTGTTGAGACTTACGAAGATTCTGTGCTGTTCTACATCTATGAGCCGATGAACGATAAAATATATAAGGTGACAGAAGATCATCTCCGGCCTGAATATTATCTTACTCTTCCGAAGCAGAGCAGGGCCTACGGGGATAAGCAGATTGTATTCGTTGATAATAATACTGCTTTTTACTCTGCATCGACTGATAAGGGAAAAATGATTTATCTCTTCAGTAAGGACAGTATACCACAGGAAAAGAAGATAAGGGATCTTGCCATTAGCGGGATGAAGGGATCGTGGACCACATATATCGGCGACTTCGGGATAAATAAAAAATCTGACAGGATAGCTTATGCGTACAAATATTTTAAAAGGCTGAAGATAATCGATATCCTTACGATGAATGAAAGGGATATCATCTTTGATTCAAAGGACCTGACTGATGGTCAGAGTGATATTGCCACACTGGCACCTACCAACGTGACTCACTTCTGGGGGATGTCACCGAAGGATGATTTTTTCTGGATGCTTTACAGCGGCCGGACACCTGTTGATGTGCAGCGCGACAACAGGAACCATAACACCTATATTTTCGTTGAAAAATACGACTGGAACGGGAATCCTGTAAGGAGATATAAGCTGGATGACTGGGGTTATTTTTGTGTGGATGAAAATGGGGAAACCCTTTACCTTGCATCAACTGCCAGCATCCATGCACTTCTGAAGTACAATCTCAAAGATACTGTGGAGATTGAAGATTGAATGCCTAGCGGGTCAGTCTGTTTTGTTGGACTTGATCTTTATGATTCAAAATATTATACCGGGTAGGACAATCAAATGGTTCTGGTCAGTATTATCCTTTCCCTTTCTGTTCGGGCTATCTTATTGATGAAATTCCTGAAATCAGGGAATTTTTCAACAGGGATAATACCCTTATTCATTTCGAGATATCTTTTATAGATTAACTTGCCGTTATCTGTCTCAATATTATATCTGAAACTTCCGAATTCACTTTCAATGGACACATTATCAGGCTTGTATTCCACTCTGTATCCTCCCGGAAGAGTATATAATATTGAATCGGATTCAATTGTGTTCTCTGTTATACGGAGCGCCGTAGGGAAATCCTGCATGAACACTTCCTTTGTTACCGGAGGATTAAAGTAGATCCTTTGGCCCGATGGTACTGAAAAATCATTAATACTTATGCTGTATGAAAAGGTTGCTGTTGGTTTCTCTGACTTTTCCTCCCTGTAATTAACAGTTGAAACCGTAAAGTCTGAATATCTGAGTACTGAATACATATATCTTTTCATCTCATCTTCAGATTCGAGACCGAAAAGTGAAGTTGCTTTACTATAAAGAATGCCTGAATACACTGCTTCAATTTTACCTGATGCGGTTCCGGTACCATTAATTAACATCGATCCGGACCTCTTTAATTGATTGTCATTTTTTGTAAATCCCGGTGTCCTGGTCATTTTGCCTCCATCGGGAGTAATAAGAAGCACATAACGATCGGATGTAAAGTCCCCAAGATAATTGAACGGAAGAGTCTGATCCGTGCATTCAAGCCATACAGTATCCCTCTCCAACGGGACACACAAGATTACGTGATTAAACTGATTATCAACAAAATTCCTGTTTAACTGATCCTCATCCCCGGCCATGACCAGGGTATAATACGCCTTTATCCCTGCAGCTTTCAGCAAGGACAAGGTATAATTGGACAATGCTTTGCAATCGCCGAAGCCATTTTGCGACACTGAAGCTGCTTCGGCTGTCTGAAATCCCCCGATCCCGATCTGAATAGACACGTAACGTGTTTTTGACTGCATATACTCATAAATCTTCTTCGCCAGATCCCTTGTACCGGAACTGGTCGATTTTAACTCTTCAACCTTTGTAAGGTCGGACCCGGATAGTTTGTCCCTTTCTCTATTAAGATTATACACCCATTCACCGAATGTTTTCCATGAACTCATCGATCCCTGATAACCCCCGTATTCAAAATCAAGAGGTGCGGTACATATCTTTGGTAAGGTGTAATATGTCTTCGCAATATAATTCTGTGAAATCCTTGCGGGAAGATTTTCCTCCTGCCAGGTATATATTATGTTATCATCAATATATACGGAATCTGTTTTATTTCTGAGATTTTCTCCATAGTATCTCAATTTCATATCCTTTGGCACAATAAACTGTATTCCTGATTGTTCAACCGCGGTCCCGGGAGAATCCTGGAATTCCCAGGTCGGGTAGTTTATTAGACTGGAGTACTCTATTTCATATTCATATTCAATTGTGTAAGGGTACTTATATAATGGAAAATACAGAACTTTCATTCTGTCGTCCGAGTAGAAAGAGCCGCCTGTTATGGCACTCATATCCAAAGCATTTGCCATGCCAATTACTTTTATTACCTTTCCGGATTCATCATATACTGAACCTCTTACAAAATTAACATGGGAAAACTTATCATAATAAATTGCTTTATACCTGTAATGGTTTGCTTTCTCGTTCAATAGTGTAATTGCCTTTTTATTCCTTACTACAGCATTACCTGGTTTTAAAATTTCATAAAGACATTGCTCGGTCCTCACTACTGCATCAGCTCTATGTTTAAGTGAATCCGGAATTGAGCTAAATGGATAGCCCTGGGCTGACACTGCCCGGACCACTAATAATAGGCTGATAGCAAAAAATATTTTCCTCATTTTTTATAGGTATTATATAGTATTTTTTTTAAGACGATCAACTCAGCCTGCTTGCTGAGAGTCTTTGTATAAAAGCTTCTTAGTGAAGTGTATTCTGCCGGTTGAAATATGGTCTTATTAATGCTAAAATTGCTTGATATTTTTAGGGTACTTCCCGCTTGGTTGCATTTAAATTCAAATCTACAATCATCTTGCCCCATGTTCAAGGTAAGGTCCTCTGGTTTTGATGAGAGAGAATATCCATCCGGGATTTGCAGCGTCAAGGAGTAATTCAAAATAACAGGACATCCAAAATCAATTGGAAAAGTTCGTTCGGTAGAGATAAAAGGATTTACCAGTCCGGTATTTGAAAGAAAAGGATTCAAGATAAGCTCATCACCGGCAACCTGTGCTCCGTAAGGAATATTAATTCTGAATGATTCAGAAAAATCTTTGTAAAGATCTGTAAGGTTCTGAATTTCAAAATCCGATACAGAAACCTCCGGTGACAGCGATTTCACAAGGTCGATATAACCTTCTTCACTCTCCAGTTTTATTATCTTCCTGATTTTATATGCCTGATAATCTGAATACTTACGTTTCATTATACCACTAATGTTTCCGGAGGGATCAATGTCTATATTTAATTCGGATACAGTAAGCTCCTTTTCATCATTCTTCAAGTCAATAAATCTTGATTCAGATTCACTTATCAGCCGGCCGGATCCGTTAAGACAATTAAACGGCAACATATAAAACGGACGCAGGGGATCTGTAGCATCAACCAGGTAATATTCTCCGTTTATTTTTACATATGCAACAAGGTAATTGAACTGCTGAATAAGGGCAGACAGCTTGTTCATACTTCCATTCGATCGTGTACACAGAATTACAGGATCGGCCTTTATATTCAGCGATCTTAGCATTGAGATTAGCAGCATGTTTATATCGGCAGCATTTCCTCTCTCTTTATTAAGGACTGTCCTGAGGGAAGATGAAGCTGTAAAGTCATTTTCTCCG
>CAYQBZ010000101.1:0-9682 GCA_964415855.1 uncultured Rikenellaceae bacterium | reverse complement strand
GAAAAGGCCGCATAATCATTTATCCACGGACTTGGCTGATGAGTCTGTTTTATTCCCATGATCTTATAATCGTCATAGGTATAACCCCATCCATTACCCATATTCCTTGTCTGGGGTGACCAGAAATTCATTCCCCATGGTAATGCTATTGCCGGATATGTGTTCCCGTTTGATAACCTGTATTCCGAATCTGTTCCCATAAGAGGATTTACCAGATCGGCAGGATTTTTCTCAGACTCCCGGAAGCGGTCCTGGATGTATACCCCGGCGAGGACAATCAGGCCAAGCATAAGGGCTACAAGGAACCTCCTTCTTGATGTCCCGGATGTAAATCTTCCTAATCCTCTGGCAGACTGGTCATCAAAATACATTCTTTTTTTCATCATAAAATGATATTGAGTTTAAAGGTATGATTAAAGTTCTGATTTTAACACAATATAATTTACTGGCTTTTATTCACTTAAATTAGTACAAAGATGGGAACAGCCCATCTGTCACAGGATATTCAGTTTTTCAATTCTCTCAAATACTGTTTCAGGTTTAAGCCACTCCATACATGCAAAATCTCCCCTGGCACATTCCCCTTTACCAAATATAGTGCATGGACGGCATATCAGGTCCGCGACCGGGATACTTATTGAATAACTGTCAGGTTGCATCCAGGCTCCGAAACCCGTCAGCGGATCAGTGCCTCCCCAGACAGATATTACCTTTGTCCCCACCAGGGCGGCCATATGCATGTTTGAAGAATCCATCGCTATCATGAGATCCAGCTTACTCATGATGGCCAGTTCCACTTCGAGACTATACTTTCCGGTAACGTTAACGGTATTCCTGACCTTTTTTTGGAAAGCTTCAAGCATCCCGGTCTCATCATCTCCTCCAAACAGCCAGATAGCAGGGTTATATTTTTCTGAAACAAGTTCCAGCAACCTCACCATCTTATCTTCAGGCCATATTTTTAGTTTATGCCTGGCATATGGGGCCACACCAATATTTATTTTTAACTCAGAGGACATCAGTGCCACTGCAATTCTCCTTGCTGCTGAACCGGGTATGATCCATGGACCATCTTCCCTGGCAAGAGTGAATCCTGCTGACGAAAAAGTATCATGGTATCTTTCCACAGAGTGTTTTAACTGCTTTTTCGATCCGCCTTTTATGAGTGACCGCTTTTCATCTCTCCCCTTGTCAATAACTGAACACTTTACACGGGACAACCTGAAGAGCATGCGCAATATCTTTGATCTGAGCACATCGTGAAGATCAATAATATGATCAAGCTTCCCGGTCTTCTTAATGTCGCTGAATAACCGTAAAAGACCGGCAGGTCCTTTATGTCTCATCCTGAAATCTGGGAAAATAAGTTCAAGACCGTCGAATGAATCGAAAAATGATTTAAAAGATGACCTTGTAAGCAGTACAATTTCAACCGAGGGATATTGCTTCCGCATGCCCTTTAATAAGGGGGTTATGAGAGCTACATCTCCCATTGCCGAGGTTCTGATAACAAGGATACGCATATCAGTATTTTTCGTACGATTTTTCCTCTATCAGTCCGGACGATGTCCCGAGGTTTATATCTCTCTTTATTTCCGACCTCCTGTCATTTTTAAAATATACTGACCTGGCTGTTGCAATAAATTCTTCCCCGAAATCTTTTTTTCTCTCAAGATCACGTATCCTGTCCTCTATATCCCAGAGCTCACAGTTTACCTCATACAGAGCTTTAAAAAGAGGATCACCGGTACTTATAATTGATAATGCAATATGCTCAAGTTCATCATATTCCTTTTTAAGATTGTCCAGTTTGGCTTTGTCCTTAATTCGTTCAAGCTTAATCTGTATTATAGTGAGCTTATCTATAATTTCCCCGTTCGATACTTCAATTTTCATATAAACTTGTTTATCAGGTTAAAAATAACACTTTTATCTTGTTACTTTTATCTTTTGTCTAGCCTAATACGGATCTACATCAATTGATATCCTGAGCGAAGAAGATCCTTTCTCCTTTTCAATCGAGTCAACTGCATCCATTATCAGGTGCTTTGCTTTTGACGGGGGCTTCTCCCTCTCGATCTTTATCAGGATAGTCTTTATATACCACGACTGAACCTGTGAGATTACAGGCGATTCAGGTCCAAGTACCCTCTTGCCGAACCTCTCCCTAAGCAGGTTACCCAGGAGATTGGAAAAGTAATTTAACCTGCTCCTCTCCCTGTGCTTAACATTTATCCTTACCATCCTGCAGAATGGAGGATAGTTAAATGTCTTTCTTTCTTCCGCCTGCATCCTGAACATTCTGTTATAATCATGATTAAGGACAAGCCGGATTATTTTGTTGGAAGGATCTGATGTCTGAATTATCACTTTACCCTGCTTCTGCCGTCGCCCTGCCCTGCCACTAACCTGTTCCATAAGCTGAAAGCTCCTTTCGTGTGCCCTGAAATCGGGGTAATTCAGGAGATTATCGGCATTCAGTATACCTACTACCGTAAGATTTTCAAAATCGAGACCTTTTGAGATCATCTGGGTCCCTATAAGTATATCTATGCGCTGCTCCTCAAAAGCTTTTATTATACTGCTGAAAGAGTGCTTCCTTCTTGTTGTATCCTGATCCATTCTCGCCACCCGTGCAGAAGGAAATACAATCTTAATCTCATCCTCAATTTTCTCAGTTCCAAAACCCCTGGTTATCATACCATTATACCCGCAATTACTACATTTTACGGGTATTCCTGCAGTGTGACCACAGTAGTGACAAACCAGTTTCCCGATCCCTTTGTGATAAGTCATGTTGACTGCACACTGAAAACAGACAGGTATCCAGCCGCACTCCGAACATTCAATATATGGAGAAAATCCCCTCCTGTTCTGAAAAAGGATTACCTGCTCCTTTTTACTGAGAGCTTCATCGATTGACATCATCAATTCGGGTGTGAAATGAGATACCATCAGCTTCTTCCTGTATGCTTCCCGTGTGTTCGCCACTATTATTGAAGGCAGGTTAATATGTCCGTATCTTTCTTTAAGCTCTGCCAGTCCATACTTCCCGATAACCGTGTTATTATAGCTTTCAATTGAGGGAGAGGCTGATCCGAGAATCGTTTTAGCCTTGTGGATGGCGGCTAGCATTATGGCTGAATCGCGTGCATGATAACGGGGCGCGGGATCATGCTGCTTATAGGACCCATCGTGTTCCTCATCAACGATAATAAGTCCCAGGTCGCTGAAGGGCAGAAAAACCGACGAGCGCACTCCAAGTATCAGCCTGTATCCTTCCTTAGTATTATCTGCGACCCTTTTCCATATCTCCACTTTTTCCTGATCGCTGAACCGTGAATGATATACTCCTGTTGCTGCCCCGAAATGCCTTTTAAGACGAAGTATGATCTGTGTTGTAAGTGCAATTTCAGGCAGGAGGTACAGTACCTGCTTTCCCTTCTTTAACTGTTCCTCGATAAGATGAATATACAACTCCGTTTTGCCGCTTGAGGTAACACCATGGAGCAGGATAATATCTTTTTCCCTGAACTGGCTAATAATGGAGATAAATGCAGCCGACTGGGAGTCGCTAAGTTTTTTTACAGGCTCACCCGAACTTTCTGATAATTGCAGCCGCGAAACGACCCGGGAAAAATGAGTAAGTATACCTTTCCTGAAGAGGGCATCCAAAATACCGGACGATATGCGGGCTTCTGCAAGGAGCATGGACTTTCTGACCGGCTTTATTTCCGCACCTGAAGAATATCCGGACATACTGATATATACAGAAAGAGCTTCCATCTGGCGTGGGGCCCTTGCCAGTCTGTCAAGTATAGAATTCAGTTCCTTATCATCGAAATGAGCTGCAAGCTTTACATATGACTCAAACCGTGGCTTGTAACTGCTCAAAGCTGCTTCGGAAGGCAGGGCAGCTTTCATCACCTCACCCTCATTGCAGAGATAATACTCTGATATCCACGTCCATAGCTTTAGCTGGGACTCATTCAGCGCAGGAATGTTATTGAGTACTTTAATAACTGATCTTACATTCTTGCTTGCAGGCGGCCTGTCATGAACACTGGAGATTATTCCCGCATAAAGCCTGTTCCCACCGAAAAGGACCGAAACCATGCTGCCTGGCACAGCCCTGGCTATTAATTCCTCAGGGACCATGTATGTGAATCTTCCCCTTACTGCAAGGGGCAATATAATATCTGCAAAGAGAGGATTTGTCATAGATGAAATCAGTATACAAAGTAAGAATATTTTTTGTATACCTTACTCCCGGCATGCAATTTCCGGACTCATGATCTCATTTTGATTTCATGAAACTTGACATAACTGTCAGCAGATGATCCTTTCTTATTGGTTTAATAAGACAGGCGTCACATCCTGCTTCCAAAATGATATCCTTATCATCTTCAAAAATAAAGGCAGTCTGTGCAATGATTGGCACGTTCCTGCGGATCTTCCTGATCTCCCTTGTTGCTTCAATACCATCCATCTCAGGCATTTGCATGTCAAGCAGCACCACATCAATATCAGGTATCTTTTTTATCTGTTCTATTGCTTCATATCCCGAACGGGCCGTAATTGTGGTAACCCCGGTATCGGCCAGTATCCTGTTCAGATAAATAAGTACATCCTTATTATCATCAACTATAAGACATTTTTTTGACAACCAGTTAATTGAAGCTTTCATTGCCTCATCACCGAGAGCAGCAAACCTGATTTTTGAACTTCCAGCAGGTCTGTGGGGAAGTGAAAACCTGAATTCGGAACCTATTCCTTTTTCTGATTCGACATAAATTTTCCCTCCCATCCTTTCTATAACCTCTTTAGCAAGTGTTAATCCGATTCCCAATCCTTCAAATGGCCTGTGATGACCATCAATCTCCTGCCGGAACTGCTCGAATATACGCGAGAGATTCTCTTTGTTAATGCCGATACCAGTATCCTTAATCCTGAAAAAAATATTATCGCCTTCAAGTAAATAAATAAATTCAATCGATCCGTCAAGTGTGAATTTAATTGCATTATCCATCAGATGGCTCAGTACACGCTTCAACCAGACCTTATCAATAAAAATAAGGTCCCCGTTATCTTCAAACTGATTCTTGACATTCAGAATGATAGGTTTTTCGTTTCGCCGTATTATTTGCCTTGCCTCTTCAATAACTTCAGTAACAATAGAGCTTAAGGAAGCCTCTTCGTATGTTATTTCAATCTGCGAACTTTCAAGTCGCGACAGGTCAATAATATCACCTATGATCTGAAGCAGTTTTTCACTGTTGTGATTTATATGCTCAATATATTCCTCTTTAACTTCATTCGATAAGTTATTTGCAAGAAGAAGATTTGCAAAACCCACCACACTGTTCAGAGGGGTTCTTATCTCATGTGAAATATTGGCCAGGAAGCTTGATTTCAGACTGCTGCTGGCAGTTGCCTCAACATTTTCTTTTTTAAGTTTTTCATGTGCCTTCTTCAACTTTGAGATATCCCTCAATATAGTTAACACACCAAGAATTTCTCCGTTTTCATCCCTGACAGCAACCGATCTGTTCGAAAAATAAACATATTTCCCATCATTGTTCTTTATCCTGATCTCGCATTCGTAGGAGCCCTTGCTCTTAATGGCGTCTGTCTTATTTGATTCATAATCAGCATCATCAGGGTGGAGCAGATCAATAAGAGTCAGCGAATTATAGGAATCTTTTTCAAGACCCAGATTTGAATAGAATGAATTGTTGGCATATATGAGTTTCCCATCACTGCTGTGGAATGATATTCCGTCATCAGCAGCCTGCAGGATCATGCTGTAAAACTTATCTGACTTATTAAGCTGTTTTGTGATCAGCTCATTTTTGAGGGCTAGTTCGTTGTTGATATCGGAAACCTGCTTGGTTTTCTCCCTGAGTTCCCTGTTTATTTTCCGTACCCTGAATGAGCATATCAGGTATAAAATGCAGACTGCAATGACCACCACTGCCAGTATAATGCTTATGTATAATGACCCTGCTGTTTGTAAATCAGCCGCCGAAAACTGAAGGATTGCCGGGTTATATATAACAGCATATACATTCTCCGGCATCAGGAACAATGCCGGAATAACTAAAAAGAGTATGAGGATAATCCGCATGGCATTGGTCCCAATGCAAGAACTTCTAGCCAGATTAATGAGCCTGTAAATCATTAAAAAAATAACTTTCACTTAAACAGCCCCTGCAATTTATAAAAAAAATGATACCAACAGAACATTATGATGTAAAACTTATGAAGGATTATCGGGAAGTGTTATTTTTATGGTTTGTAAATGGAGTACAATGTAATTATCTTCATGCTTTCGTTATAAATAAGCTTATAGTAAAGAACAGTGATCGAGAAAGAGGAAAAACAGTTTTCCGGCGGAAGAAGGTACAAGAATGATGAGATAACGGTATACTGGAAACCATCAGCATGCGTCCATGCATCGTACTGCTACCGGGAACTTATAGAGGTGTTTGACCCCAGCAGACGTCCATGGGTCGACATGAATGGCTCGACAACAGAAAGGATCATTGAGGTTGTGAATCTATGCCCTACGGAAGCACTGGCCTGGAAATGGAACGATGAAGCAAAGAATGCTGATGTACGAAGGGACCAGCTCAATCATATCAAGTTCCGCAGACCTGAGCTTCTTAATGAAGACAAACCTGCGGAGGAAGAGCAACCGGTATCGGTTAAAATAATGGTTGACGGACCGATAGTTATAAAAGGTAATTTCACTCTAAACTACAGCGGTAAGAAAAAAGAGGTACGCGAGAGCCTGATCTCTATATGCCGGTGTGGAATCAGTGACCATCAGCCATTCTGCGACGGCCAGCACAGAAAAATAGGTTTTATTGGTTAAGATCATGCTATGGAACAGGACAATGATAAGAAAACCAGGACTGTTGTTGAAGTAATTGACAGCGGTCCGCTGAAGATAACGGGCAACTTCATTTTAAAGGACCTTAAAAAGGGTAACGAGGTTAATTCTGATGAGGTGTGGCTTTGCAGATGCGGGAAATCGTCCAGTAAACCATATTGTGACGATTCGCATAAAAAATAATCATAGGACCCGCCAGGAATTACCTCCCGGTCGTTTTTGACTCACGCCAGCGACTCGCTGACTTTTTCAGCAGCTTCTTTAAATGAGACAGCTGAAGATACTGCCAGCCCTGAACTGTCAATTATCGTGCGGGCTTCCTCTGCATTGGTCCCCTGTAGTCTTACAATAACCGGAATTTTTATTTCTCCAATCGATTTATAGGCTTCAACTACTCCATTTGCCACCCTGTCGCATCTGACTATCCCGCCGAAGATATTGATAAGAATGGCCCTGACGGCAGCATCTTTAAGAATAATACGGAATCCTGCCTCAACTGTTTTTGCGTTTGCCCCGCCTCCCACATCGAGGAAATTTGCCGGTGCACCTCCCGATAATTTTATTATATCCATTGTTGCCATGGCCAGACCGGCCCCGTTGACCATGCAGCCTACATTCCCATCCAGTTTAACAAAATTCAGATTATAGCTGCCGGCTTCCACCTCTACCGGATCTTCTTCATCTGTGTCGCGCATCTCGGCTATATCACAATGCCTGAACAATGCATTATCATCAATTACCATTTTGC
Source organism: uncultured Rikenellaceae bacterium (assembly GCA_964415855.1). Classification (GTDB taxonomy): domain Bacteria; phylum Bacteroidota; class Bacteroidia; order Bacteroidales; family VadinHA17; genus LD21. The sequence continues at coordinate 2,039 of CAYQBZ010000101.1, read as the reverse complement.
AGTCTACAGCAAGGATCCTGTTATCGCTTGTCTTCAGTACCGGATTAATTTCCAGCAACTGGGCATCGCATCCTGTGAATGTCTCATAAAGACCCGACAAGAATTTCTGCATATTTTTGTATGCAGCTCCCGACAATTGAAGGTTAAATGCAATATTTCTCATCTGGTATGGCTGCAGGCCGATACCAGGGTCAATTTCCTCTGTAAAAATACGATCGGGTGACTTCTCCGCCACTTCTTCAATTGACATTCCTCCCTCAGGTGAATACATGAAGATATTTCTGCCGCTGCTCCTGTTCAGTAAAATACTTATATAATACTCCTCGGGTTCTGACTCTCCTTTATAATATACATCCTGGGCAATGAGAACCTTCTTTACCTTCTTTCCCTCAGGACCGGTTTGTGGAGTTACAAGCTGCATCCCCAGTATGTCTCCGGCTATTTTACCTGCCTCTTCAGCAGATTTTGCCAGTTTCACCCCGCCTCCCTTGCCTCTGCCTCCGGCATGTATCTGTGCTTTAACAACATAAAACTCAGATCCAAGCTTCTCGTGCAACTGTTTTGCCAGTACTACGGCCTGTTCAGGAGTCTCGGCCACGAATCCCTCCTGAATGTCGACATTATATGCTTTGAGCAATGCCTTACCCTGATATTCATGCACATTCATCCTGTATGTAATTAAATTTCTATTATGGTTTAGCTACAGAGCTTACAGGTCACAAAATAATAATAAATACAAGATTATTTACCTATTTTCGTGGAAAAAAGAATGCGTAAGCTACTCAATTCTGAACTGGGAAGGAAAACCCCGGAACAATACAAAAAATCAGGAAAAGCTCCATATATTGTGGTGCTGGATAACGTGAGAAGCCAGAGCAATGTAGGTTCAATATTCAGAACTGCAGATGCTTTCCTTACAGAATCGATATACCTGTGTGGTATAACGCCCACACCACCTCACCGGGAGATTAGCAAGACAGCTCTGGGGGCCACTGAGTCAGTACCCTGGGAATACTATCCTGAGACAACAGATGCAATCGCTGAACTTATAAAGAAAGGGTATATGATAATTGGAATCGAACAGGCTGAAGGATCTGTCCAATTACAGAATACCATTGTCACGCCAGGGAAAAAGTATGCCCTTATATTTGGTCATGAGGTAAATGGAGTCGGACAGGATGTACTTGACCAGTGTGACCTGTGCATTGAAATACCCCAGTTCGGGACAAAGCATTCCTTTAATATAGCGATAAGTGTTGGTATTGTTTTGTGGGAACTGAACAGGGGAAAAAAATAGGGACGTTGCAAGCAACGTCCCTACCATTTTTCCAATACTTATAATTATTGAACAGTTGACTTGAATGTATCGTCGTCGAAGAATTTTGCAAACTCAAGATCAGTCTTGGCATAAGCTTTCCAGCTTGCATTCATCCCTACGGCATCACGTAATCCGTTAAGCATATATGTCCTGTCGTCAAGACGTGCTCCGACAACTCCTTTCAGATATTGTACCTTACCATCTTTCCCGGACATCTTAATGGCATCAAGAGTTGTTTTTGCCCTGTTAACATCTCCTTTGAGGATGTTCGCAAGGGCCAGGTTGAAAGATGGCTGTGTTCCCAGTAAGTTCACTGCATTATCGTACTCACCTTTAGTAATGGCGATAATTCCCAGTCCATATTTTGATTCTGCTGTTGCAGCTGTCATTGAATTGAAATACTCCTCAGCCTTGGCAAGATCGCCCTTTACAAGAGATGCAAAGCCCAGATTGTTCTTTACGACATCGTTATTCTGGAGTGCCTTAGCTGCTTCAAATTCAACTATTGCCTCATCTGTTCTTCCTAACGATAGCAGGGTAACACCAATATTGTTATGAGCCCTGATACATTTTGGATTATTGGCGGCAGCTGCCTGGTACGACCTCAGCTGATCGTTAAGATCATTTGTAAGAGTTGCTGAATAAAGAAGCTCTTCAAGGTTCAGCACTTTTGGATCTGTCTTAACCTGTGAAAGGATCTCAGCATCGGTACGTCCAATCT
>CAYQBZ010000100.1:0-9738 GCA_964415855.1 uncultured Rikenellaceae bacterium | reverse complement strand
TGAAAGCTTTTAAAAGAATCCATCTGAATGCCGGGAAAACACGAACTGTAAATTTTTCAATAACACCTGATGCATTTTCAGTAATTGATGAACAGAACAGGAGGGTTATCAAACCCGGGATATTTGAATTTACCGTGGGCGGGGGACAGCCTGCTGCCGCAACGGGAATGAAAGAAACAGGTATATTAAAGGCAGGGATCAGGATTATGTAGCGTCCATGCACCGGAGTTAATACATATCATTATACATGCTAATACCCTATGCCTGAAGGCAATAATACTGAGAACTGACACAGAGGACCACACTTAGCTACCACAGTCACCAGGCATGTGATGGCGGTATTGTTCTTATTTTTCGTTTTTATATTTTTCGAAAGCTTCAGCTATCCTGGCCTGTGTTACATCACCTCCATGAACAAGCACCCTGTAGCGCAGGTTGAGAACTGTACCTTTTTTCATTACAGTTTCGGTATCATTTTCTGGCCAGTACATAGGAGTTGGCGACATGAAACCGTAATCGCGTGTAAACCATGGTGACGGATACCAAGGATTTGAAGGATGCTGGAAAATAGCCAGTCCCTCAATAGTAGCACCTCGTTTACCATAATAATCCATCCATGGGGAACTCTTCCCAAAAGTATTCTTTTCGCTCTTTTCCCCGGCAGAATTGATCATAGTTCCACCATATTCTACAGACAGCTCAGGAGCCATTCTTACGCTGAACAGCGAATGGTTTGTCTTTCTGATTGTCACATCTAACAGCATCTCCATCTTAATGTCAACATCGATCTGGTAGACTGTTTCTGAAGGAGAGGTTATAATGATCTGCCTGGTATCTTTTATGGGTGAAACGGCTCCGGGCCGGCTCCAGATACATTCATCGGTTATGATAAGTGTGTCTCCGCCCTGTTTTGTTATCTCTGCATTCACCGAGATGATCCTTCCTCTTGAAAGGTCATCCTGCCAGTAGTTGCCTCCGTTAACCTGGTCGCATCCGAAAAAGAGGGAACTGTGATGAGGCCACAGAGTATTACGCATGGATGTTACTGAACAACCGGAAACAGGTCCGTTAACGGGAAAGAAAAACGGGTATTTTTCATCCTCTGAAACGATATAGCTTGTGAAATACTTACCGTTTATTGAAACGTTTATCTTTGACCCTACCTTTACTGCAGTTATCTTGGCTGCTGATACAGGTATCAGTATCATCAGCATTGCAGCTACAGCAGTAGCAATATAGAGCTTCTTCATAATTTTTTGTTATTATTATTGGATTTATATTTTAATATAGTCGGTTCCATAGGGTCTCCTCTGAGGACGTGACAGCATTGCGTTTGCTTCGGGATCATCCACAAACTCTTCTTTATCAGGATTCCACTGTAGTTTCCTGCTAAGTTTCATTGAGATGTGTGTTATAAGGCAAACCGTGCAGGCACGATGGCCCTTCTCAACAGGTGAAATAGGCTCTTTTCGCGATTTGATGCAATCGAGCCAGTTCCCGTGTTGCTCATTGCTTACATAAAGGTGTACCTCTCCCGGATATATTTCAGAAGAAAGGATTTCAGGATCACTCGCATCAAGCGCCTTGCTGTTTTCACCCTGTGCAACAGGATCACTGGCTGTAGCAGTATAGTTTCCACGTGTTACGAATATCCATCCGTCTGTTCCTTCATATCTTACGCCATTAGGATAAACACCACTGGTCATCTGTGTGATTCCGTTCTTATATTCAGCTATCGACATGAAATCGCCATGGACATCCCAAAGGCCTGATTTCGGAAACTGTGCCACGGCCTCAATAGAGACAGGTCCTGTCAATTCAGTATCCATACCCCATGCTGCCGAATCGAAATGGTGCTGACCCCAGCCTGTTATCATCCCTGCTCCGAACTGTTCACATCTCAGCCAGCCCGGTCTGTCGGTAAGGCTGTTCTGCGGATGGACCCTCATCTCAGTGTAATAGACTTCCGGTGTCGAGCCAAGCCAGGCCATGTAGTTCAGGTTTTTAGGGACTGGCATCTCCGGAGCTTCCGGTCCTGCGGGATCGCCCGGCAATCCTATTTTTACAGTATGCAGCTTGCCTATCCTTCCGTTCCTTACCAGCTCGGCTGCGATCCTGAACTGTGGCATTGACCTCTGCTGTGTGCCAACCTGCAGGATGACCTTTTGCCGTCTAACAAGATCGCTAAGTTGCCTGCCCTCCTTTATTGTAAGGGAAGTCGGTTTCTGCAGATATATATCTTTTCCTGCCAGCGCAGCTTCCATCGCAGGCTGGGCATGCCAGTGATCCGGGGTGGAAATGATTACCGCATCTATGTTTTTATTGGCGAGTATCTCGTGGTAATCTCCGTGAGTTGTGACGTTAACATACCCTTTTTTACCAGTTTTTTTTGTATAGAAGCTCTCAATGAACTGTTTTCCTTTTGCTGCCCTGTTGGAATCAAAATCGGCAACAGCCACAACTTTTGCAACGTCATAATTTAAAGTCTCGGCCAGGTCATGTGTCATTGCAATACGTCCGAAACCGATCTGACCTATGTTGATCATATCACTGGGAGGATTCTTTCCCATAACTGAGGAAGGAATAATTGTTGGTAATATAAATGCTCCTGCTGCAGCGGTCGCAGAATCGGAAATAAATTTTCGTCTTTTCATATCGTTATGATCTTTTTTAAGTTTTGAAAAATAAAACTGTGGTCGGGTCAGAACAAATATCGTAATTATAAAGAGAAACTGCCTCATGAAGAGGCAGTATTCTCAGTTAATAATAATCAATTTCTATTGGTCCACTATACTTCCTTCACCAGGACCGTCTACCCACTTCATCGGTGTAATATTAGTATCATAGCCGGGGTATCCGTAGTTCTGGTTAATATGGCCAAGAGTATTTGCATTTATCGCAGCTGCAGGGACAGGCCAGAGAATGATATAAGGAGCTATCCTGTAGTTGTAGAACGGAGCTCTTACCTCTTCCCTGTAAAACCTGTTTTTCTCAATAATCCGGTCATACCAGTAATTATCTGTTCCAATGTTAGCCAGGGTGTAAGTTTTTCCGTTTTCAGCTTGTTTCCCTGTGAGTGCAAAAATATAAGCTACACGGGTAAGTTCAGTCTTCCTTGGTTCCTCATAATATAGCTCGCGTGCACGTTCATCGAGAATGGTCCCCATGTTTATCTCTGCCGGGGCATAGGCTGCGGCACCTGCCCTTGTCCTTACTGCATTAAGGTCAGCTGCAGCGCTTGTGAGGTCACCTTTCCAGAAATATGCTTCGGCTCTTAAAAGATATGTTTCAGCCAGCCTGAAAGAATACCAGTCTCCGTTTCCTCCGTCGGGAGTCCTGTCGGTAGGGTCCGCAATGAATAGCTTGTATGCCGGCCAATTAAACCACGATCTGATTGTATCGGTACATAAGATACCGCCTCCGGCGTCGTATAACTGACAGTGGGCCAGGTAATAAGGATCTCCTATTGCTTTGAGAACAGGGTTATTATATACAAGGTCTTCCATGGTAATCCAGTTTGGATACTTGTGGCGCATGTCATTCGGGTCATCCCATAATGCGTACTGTACCCAGTCGGAGGGACGGAAACGGCCTATACCTCTTCCGTACATAGCAACCTGATCAACCTCAACCGGGTAACCTCCAACTGTGGCACCTAACGGCTGGTCCGTAGTTCCGGTCTGTCCTGTTGGGGTTTTGTTCTTCCCGGCACCTCCCCAGTAGGGAACGGCCTGTCTCATTATACTAATTCTCTCACTTGCGCCATCTTCAGTAAGGTTTTCCTCGCATACAAAGTTCCAGATCTTTTCAGTATTCTCGGCAGTAGACTTGTTCATCTCCTGATGAAGATCCCAGATGAGATCATGCGTCGGATCATCTTTGTCTATCCCGAACCTTGATGTCATTAAAAAGTGTATCCCGTCGTTTATAACAGCACTTGAGGAGGCAATAGCCGCATCAAACAAGCCCAAAGACAGATTTACCTTGGTAAGCAGGTGGTTGACAGCAGCTTTATTGATATCACCAACCGGGCACTCATCATAAACCCACTGTGCAGCAAAATCGAGGTCTTTCTTGATTTTTTGCAGGATACTTTCCCTTGTGCAGGTATAGAAATCCAGTCTTGGTTCCATTATCTCTTCCAGTATCAGGGGAACATCTCCGTGCTGGTGGACAAGACGGTAGTAAACATTGGCCCTGTGGAAATATGCTTTACCAAGAATATTGTTGCGTTCTTCCTGGCTGTCCCATTCTGCCACGTCTATCCTGTTAATGACAACATTGGCATATTTGATCCTGTTATAGCCTTCGGTCCAGTACCGGCCCAGCTTGGTCCTGTCGCTCCAGTCCATGTTTTCGTCAGGTAAAATCTGAAGCGGCATATCCATATGGACACCGGTTTTATCAGTAGTACCTTCAACGGCAATGTCGGAGAAAATACCTTCGGAAATGAACTGGGGTGAATCTCCGTAGATCTCATGCCTGGCATTTCTCAGGCAGGCTATGAGCGCTGAATTTAACCCGTTGGCATCAACAAACGTGTTTTCAGGCGCATAAAACGATAACGGCTTTGGCTTAAGAAAATCCTCCGAGCAGTGAGTGCTCAGGAAAGCCATTATCACTATCAGGAATGTTATTATACTATACTTTTTCATATACTTTATTTTAAAGAGTTAAGTTCAGTTTGAAGGAGATGTAAGATGGCGTATAGCTGTTATTCTCCGGATCCATCCATGACCAGCCGGGAGCAATTACATAGGGATTGTCTGATACAACAGATAACCTGCAACTTTCTATATTAAACCTTTCAAGAAAACTCCTGGGGACATTGTAGGATAAAGAAACATTATCAATCCTTACAAATGAATTGTTTTCCCAGACAGTGAATCCATCTTCATAGCTATCGATCCTGGCCCACTTATCCTGCTGATTTTCCGTGGTCCAGTAGGGAACATCATAATAGGTCGATCTGTCATAGAATGCCTCGTTATTCCTCAGGTAATTATCGGCCCTGTATTGTCCGATGTTGCCATACATCTTAACAGAAAGCTCGAAGTCTTTCCATGTGACTGTGTTCCTGAAAGTCAGCCTGAAAGGAGGTCTCGTATATCCCTGGAACTGCTTGTCAGCATCGGTGTAGATTCCGTTTCCATCGGCGTCCCATAGCTTATAGTCTCCAGGCACACGGCCGTGTGCATTTGCATCAGCCTCCTCATCCTGCCGCCATATTCCCAGCGTTTTGTAATCCCATATCTGGTCAACGGCATGACCAATGAACCAGCCGTTGGTAATATCATCCTGTTCAACCATTTCTCCTGAAACAGGATCGGGAGCATAGTCACCATAAAGATGTACTATCTTGTTCCTGTTAAATGCCAGTGAAAAGTCAGTGGTCCAGCTGAAATCCCTGGTGCCGATATTCAGTGAATTCAGGCTGATCTCAAATCCTTTATTGTCAACCTGACCAAGGTTTGAGAACACACTTGAATAACCTGTAATGTTGGGCAGCTGTCTTGGGATGAGCAGGTCCTTTGTCTGCATGGAATATGCGTCGATGTTACCTCTCAGCCTTCCTTTCAGTACCGCAAAGTCAATACCGACGTTCAAAGCTGTGGTACGTTCCCATTTCAGCTCCTGGTTTGCCATACGGCTCGTATAAAGCTGGGAAACATATCCGGGTGTCCCGTTTGTAATAAGGACGAATTTCCCGGTATTAAGGTTGGAGAGGGCGTCATATGTCCCAACACCCCTGTTACCGTTTGTACCATAGGAAAGTCTCAGTTTCAGAAGATCAACAAATGCCACGTTGAAGAAATTCTCAGAGCTTATGGTCCACCCGGCTGCTGCTGACCAGAATGTTGCATGAGGATTAGCCTGTCCGAAAGCGGAATAACCATCGCGGCGCACCGATGTGGTGAGGTTATACTTATCCATCAGGGTATAATTCAGACGGGCCAGCAATGCATCAGCGGTACTCACCTGATCATTACTCTCAATTGAGTTATCATCTGCTCCTGCCTGCATTCTGTGGTATCCAAGTACATCGCTTGGCAGGAAGTTCTGCCTGTCCATATTGTCATACCAGCTTTGGTATTTTTCAGCATTCTGTACAAGAGTTACATCAAAGGCATGGACATCATAAGTCTTGTTCCACTTAAGCATATTGTTTACCTGCCACTCGAAGATAGTTGTGTTGGATCTCGAAGCACGTCCACCGAATGTTGCCCAGTTGTCATGACCTGAAGACCAGTGCTGGTAGTTCCTGTTCCAGTTGAACCTCGGTATAAACTCTGATGTAAAGGTAATTCCCAGAGGGAACGTTAAAGTACCATATAATTTGGTGTTGAATGTATTGTACTTGATGAACCTTTCATGGTATGTCATCTCCAGCCAGAAGTTGGGAGCATTGATATAACCTGATGGTGCAAATAGCAACGTTTTTCCATCTGCTTCGTACATTGATGAATAAGGTGTATTATAAAAGTTGACACCTACAGAAATGGGGCTCTCGTCCCTGAAAGCCATCTGGGTATTGGTCCCGACTTTAAGCCAGCTGGTAATTGTTGATTCAAGGTTGAGACGGGCGCGGTAGGTTGTGAAACTGTCGTTATAGGCGATACCCTCATTATTTGTATATCCCACCGACAGGTAATAAGATACTGCATCAGCGCTTCCCGAAATGCTTGCAGTATAGTCCTGTGTAAGTCCTGTCTGCCACGTATACTGAGAAAAATCTGTCTCTTTTCCGGCTTCGTAATTTGCAATTTCGATAGGAGCCAAACCGAGACGGTTCAACCAGATTCCATCGAGGTCTGGTGCTGCACCTGATCCGTCATAAGCTTTCCATGTAGCGAGGTCGACACCGGAAGGAAGGTCATCGTACTTGTTGTAGTATCCGGGACCTATGGTGATCTGGCGTCGTTCATTCTGTTCAAATCCCCAGAACCTTCGCTGGAGGAACTCTGCGCCGTTCATCAAAGGCAGATTCACGGGTGAACTGTAGGCAAAACCGGTGCTTGTATTGATGCTGATCACAGGTTTCCCTTTAACACCTTTTTTGGTGGTGATCAGAATCACGCCGTTTGAAGCACGTGATCCGTAAATGGCTGCTGAAGAAGCATCCTTAAGGATATCAAATGATTCAATATCCACAGGATTGATATCGGCAAGGTCACCATAATAGATCATCCCGTCAACGACAACAAGAGGAGCATTAGCATCAGCCTGGTCGCCACTGCTTGACCTGAGGGATGTTTCTCCCCTGATAAGCATGGAACTCGGATCACTAAGCCCTTTAGGATCAGTGGTCAGTGCAACCGAAAGGCCCGGAATTGCTCCTCTAAGCATTGATGTCATATTGGAGTTTGCTTCCGTCTGCAGGTCCTCGGCATTGAGCCGGGTAACCGCACCGGTAAGGTCCTTTTTCTTCACAGTACCATAACCGATAACAATAACCTCTTCGAGCATACCAATATCGACAGTCATGGTAACATTGAAGGTTGTCTGATTCCCAATGGCTACCTCCTGGGATTTCATACCCACGAAGGTAAAAACCAGGACCTGGGCATCAGAAGGAACCGACAGACTAAATTTACCGTCTGCATCTGTCAGTGTACCGACTGAAGTGCCCTGAACCATAACCGTAACACCTGCCAGCGGATTACTCTCTTCATCCGTTACAGTACCGTTAACAGTCTTTTGTGCCAGCAGGCTTCCTGTGAAACCAACCAGCATGATCAGTGTAATCAGTAGTTTTCTCATAGAGTTTGATTAAAGGGTTCATAATAAACGCAAATAGTCCAGCTATGGACAAAGAATAATATTAGTCAGTTAGAATATTGAGTATCTTAATTTTCATCAGGCATCGTTTGCATCCTGCTTTCTTCATTACAAACACCTTAGAGGCAGGTATTGTGCTAAAAAAAACAACCTCATTACCCAAATATATAAACTAAAATCTAAATATGCAACCGATTGCAATAAAAAAATGAATTTTGTATGCTTATGAAAAACAAATTGACTATATTATGGAAAATTATGTTTTCAGCCTGATCATTAGTCCAAATCTTTTCCTGATGATCCTTCAGGTGTGTTAAAATGCAAATGACATTCAAAGGGTATTAATAAAAAATTAAGCATATATAGATCGTTTTCAAAAAATTAAAAGATCAGGAGGATAAGTTATGAAAGTAAAGCGTCGTGTATTTATTAAAAATTCGATGATGGCTTCGGCCGGTGTGGCTCTTGGTGCACCTGTATACCTAAAAAACTATATGCAGGTGAATCCCAGTGATATTATCAATGTGGCTGTTTTAGGACTAAATGGCCGTGGCGGTACACATTTTTCAACCTTTACAAGAATTAAAGATACCAGGGTGGTAGGATTATGCGATCCTGTCGATTATCTTTTACCTGAAGCTGGTAAAGCAATTGAAAAGCTTGGTGGACCTAAACCAACAAAAAACGTCGCCGACTACCGCAGGTTGCTGGACGATAAGGATATAGACGTTATCTCTATTGCCACCCCCGATTACTGGCATGCCCTGATGACCATACACGCCTGCCAGGCAGGAAAGGATGTTTATGTGGAAAAGCCGGGTTCGCATACAATTGATGAAAGCAGGAAGATGGTTCAGGCTACGAGAAAATATAACAGGATAGTACAGATAGGCACACAGCATCGCAGCAACAGGGTCAGTCAGAAAGCCATTGAAATCATACATTCGGGTTTAATAGGTGATATTTATATGGGACGGGGGTATGAGTTTAAACGTCGCTACACGATTGGACGTGAACCGGACGGGCCGGTCCCTGAGGGTGTTAACTGGGATCTCTTCCGCGGTCCGGCCCCAATGAGGCCCTTCAATAAGAATCATTTCCTCTATAACTGGCACTGGTATTTTGATACCAGCACAACTGAGCTGTCAGCTAATGGGATTCATCCCATGGACAGGGTACGGCTGGGAATGAAAATAGATGAACATCCTTTGAGGATAACCTGCTCAGGGGGATTTTACGGCTGGGATTCGGATCAGGAGGTACCTAATTTCCAGGTAGCCACCTACGAGTATGCCAACGGGAAGGTGATGGAACTGGAGATAAGGTGTTTGCCTAATCCGGGCGGATCGGGCGACATTGAATGGTACGGTGTTAAAGGATGGGCCTACCTTAGGGGAAGTACTTTCCAGGCCTGGGTGACCGATGACGATACGGGACACAGGCTTCCAGTTAACAGGCCTCAGCCTTCACCACGGGGACAGGGTCAGCCTCCTGCAGGTGCCGGCACTGGAGCTTTCGGTAGAGGTGTGCCGGAACCGACAGTTTCTATAACAATGGCCGATCTGCCACCCGACGAAAGGGCTGCTGAACTGGCTAAGGAAAGGATTGATCCCCATTTTATGAATTTTGTCGATTGTGTGAAGAGCCGTAAAAGGGAGGATCTTAACAGTGAGATCGAAGTAGGACATGTCTCCACCGTACAGGCCCTTCTCGGGTGCATAGCATACAGGACAGGACGTAAGCTTACTTTTGACGGCAAGACAGAGAGATTTGTGAATGATGATGACGCCAATACCTATCTTGCAAGACCGGGAGGAGGCCGTAAACCATATAACGTTCCGGATGTGGTTTAGATATATGTTCTTGATATGATCCGTTTTGGCGTTCCTGGAAAAACTATCAGGATAAAATAGAGTAAATTAAAACATTGAAAAGTTAGAGGATTATATTTATTTTTTG
>CAYQBZ010000099.1:0-9786 GCA_964415855.1 uncultured Rikenellaceae bacterium | reverse complement strand
TATTGGATGAGGCTCTTGATTTTCAGCACAAAGCAGATTCGCTTTATACTCTGGTCACCGTTCAGAAGAAGAGAATGTCGGATCTTTCAGCTGATGAACTGCTTGTGCTGAAATCAGAAATAGCAGAAAATGAATTGCTTGCCGGCACATACCAGAAAATTGCAGATCAGAAATATAACCAGGCACAGGTACTGATGAATCCACTCAATGCAGAGAATAAGAACAATGAAATTTCTGCGCCTCCGGCTGAAGATGCTGTTAAAGACACTGTGACACCAACTGTTGCTAAAATCATTAAACCTGTTGAGCAACAACCCGTTCAGCCAGAGAAGGAGGCCGGGCCTGTTCCGGTCGCACCGAAGACATTTTCAATTTTTGAGATACTTGATAAGCCTGTTACTGACCCTGACGAAAAAATAAGGATCGATCCTGAGTATCCTGAAGGACTGATCTATCGTATCCAGGTTGCAGTCTTTCGTAATCAGGTGGCCCCTTCCTATTTTAAGGGAATAACTCCTGTGTACGGTTTCAGGAATGCAGGATCCGGTCTCACAGTTTATTATGCAGGGATGTTCCGCAGGTCCGCCGATGCCCGGAAGGCACTTGCAACAATACGTGCCAGGGGATTCAAGGATGCATTTGTAGCAGCTCTGTTTGATAACAAAGCGGTATCGGCTGAAAGAGCAGCAATACTGGAAAAGGAGTGGGGCACAAAACCTTTCATTAACCTGGATAAATCTCAATCCGGGGCAGTAGCTGACACTGTTCCTCCCACTTTGATGTTCAGGGTAGAGGTGGTCAGGTCACTCAAACCTCTGAAAGATGATGTTGTTGATAAATTCAGGACACTGGCAGGAAACCGTGGATTTGATATAAAATCTGTTGAACAGGGAAATTTTGTGTATTTGATAGGGAATTTTATTACTTTTGACAGTGCTGCAGAGTATGCTGATCTGCTTGTCAGGAATGGTTACCGTGAAGCGAAGGTGGTTGCATGGCTCGGTGATAAGGAGATACCTGTTGAAATTGCCAGACAATTATTTGATAATTTGTAATGAAGGAACGGACATTACATAAAAATGACAAGCTTAAGAGCGGGAATGAATCAGCTTCACTCGTACTCTATAATGATGATTTTAATACATTTGATCACGTTATAAAGTCACTTGTTGAAGTATGCGGACACGATTCGGTTCAGGCAGAGCAATGTGCCCTTATTGTTCATTTCAAAGGTAGCTGTGAGGTAAAAATCGGGATCCCGGAGATACTGAATGCTATGAGCCGTTCGCTGAATGCAAAGGGTCTCAATTCAAAAGTTCTTATTTTTTGATTCACTGCAGGATCTCCTCCCTGCATCCCTGGCAACATTGTCATTAAAATTATTCCTCCCTGTTTGTACGGAGAAAGAAGACCTTAAGCGCTTTATCAAAAAGTGCCAGAATGGATATTGCGGCAATTATATATAAAATAATTGATATATGATTCACCCTTAAGACTGAAAACAGATTAAAGTCAGGGAATGTTATTTGAATATTCTTAAAAAGTCCGTCTAATGAAAATGGCAGAGTATTTGTTTCCTGACCTGCTGTGAAATAAGCAACAACAAGCAAAACCGCTGTTGCAATGGCATAAATTGCCGGTACCATGTTATTAATGTGAATTCTGCCTGCCTTATGGACCGGTTCGGCATCAAAGCGAATCCGGCTCATGACATTTGCTGTAAATCCCTCAGGGGCTCTTTCAGCCGTTTCTTGGTTAAGGTACTTACCAAGTACGTCATCGGTGTAAATTTCCTGCTTATCCATGATATGTAAGGTTTTCCTTTTCTGTTTTTTCAATTACCTGGTACATTTTCTGCCTGGCCCTGAAGAGTCTCACCTTGATGTTTGACTTGCTTATACCGGTAACCTCGGATATTTCATCCAGGCTCATCTCATCATAATAAAAGAGTGTAACCAATCCTCTTTCCTCTTCGCTTATTTTCTGAAGAGCAAAGTTAACCAGGGTACTTCTGTATTCTTTCTCTGCCTCTTCCTCGCTCGTATTAGTCCCAATAAAATCTGTTGCATCGGCCGGGAAATCCTCAAGTGACAATATTCCTTTCTTCTTCATCCTTATGTGCGAAACTGACGTATTGTATATTATACGGTATAACCAGGTGGCAAAACTGCTTTTACGCTTAAATCCTTTCAGCGACCGGAAAGCTTTCAAAAAGGAATCCTGTGCTATCTCTTCAGCCTCTTCGTAGTTCCCGCATATTCTGAATGCCAGGTTAAATGCTTTATCCTTATGATGATCAACAATATAACTAAATGCATTGATTTTACCATCAATTACCTGGTCAATAAAATATATGTCACCTTTATATATCATTCAGTCTGTTTGACGAGTAAAGTTATGCAACGGTTACCGGAAAGAAACTATTTATTTTCACTTTTTTGTAACCACTGGTAGTTCCGGCTAGTCTAAAGGAGCGAATATAGTTATTAATAAATTATCTGAGTTATGGAAACATTAGTTGCTTTTGTGGCATTATTCGCAACAGTATTCGGAATAATGTATGTTTATTACACTACCAGGAATAAGGAAAGGCTGGCCCTTATTGAAAAAGGTGCAGATGCAAGTCTGTTCAATACAGGTAAGGAAGGGATGAAATGGTCATTCTCCTGGGCTAAATTCACGCTTAAGACAGGAATGTTATTTATTGGTATTGCATTAGGAGTATTGGCTGGAGCCATACTGTCAAACGCAAACATTCTGAGTGAAGGAGCCAATTATCTCTCCATGATCTTTCTCTTTGGCGGTCTCAGCCTTGTATTGTATTATGTAATTGACAGGAAAAACCGTTAAATACTGTTTTTCGCAGGTATGGTGTCGTAAGGACGTTGTATGCAGCGTCCCTTCGACACTAATTACTTAATATAGAATTCTCTCATCTCCAATATGGCCTTCCTGCACACAGGGCAGAATCCTGCAGTACCGTTGCATTTCATACGACAATTAAGTGGTGGTCTGAAAATTCCTTTGGCCGAATTCATGAACAAATACCTTGAGTGAAAGTGGATGACCTTCTGTGGTGCCGCTGTAATAGTTATAAACTCCGCCCCCTCCATACCTGTCACTGTTAATGAGGACAATAATGTTATCTGCATCATCAAAAAGTTCATATCTCAAATTACCATAGTTGACGGGATCCTTTATTTTCCCGTTGGTCCCGCCCAGAAAGGCTCCTCCTTCATCCCTACAGGGCACACTGTTGTTTTGTCACTATTTCCTGTCAGCATGAAGTCAGATCTTAACACCTTATCTGTTAAATATCTGCCAAAATCATCTTGTGCAAGGGAGGAACTTGAGAGTGAGAGAGCAAGAAATAATAATACAATAATTAGTCTCATATTAATTCTGTTGTTGATACTGCTGACAATGCTAAAAATATTAATCAGACCGATTGATAAATTATATAATTTTGCCACGGTAAATAATTCCGGTCTTAAATGAATATAATGATTGATCCTTCTGTATGGTATAATAAGGAAATGTACAGTCTGAGATATTTGAACGCTTCTTTGCGATAAGGGGTGAATTCGGCCCGAAAATATTCCGGCAAACAAGGTGAGGTCTATTTTTGTTTAATATGAGAAGATGAATTTACAAAAGCTAACTTAACAATAAAATTGAGCCATGGCAGATATTAACACAAGAATTAGCGATTTTGTTTGGAAGAATCTTAACGAAAAACATGTCACTGGGAAGGCCGACCCGTTCTGGGGATCGTTGCGCGAGACAGGCACCGAACTATGGCTCGATACGGGTGATATGGAAGAGGCTGAACAGCACTGGACAGCGGAAATGAGTGCACTGACAACCAACAATACGCTGCTGAACAATGAGATACAGAAAGGGATCTATGATGTTTTCATTTCTGAGGCAAAAAGCATTGTCAGGGATCTTCCCCAGGAAGAGAGGATAAAGGAAATTGCATTTATCTTAAATGCCAGACATGGTCTCAGGCTTGCTTCAAGGTTCGGTGGATTTGTCAGTGTGGAGCTGCACACAGATTCCGCTCACGACATAAAAGCTATCCAGTATTACGGGAGGCGGTTTCACGAGATATGCCCTGAACAATTTATAATTAAGGTTCCTTATACTGCTGAAGGACTGATAGGTGCCAGGCTCCTTAAAGACTCAGGTGTAAAAATAAATTTCACTCTTGAATTCAGTGCCAGGGAGAATGTCCTTGTAACAAGGCTGGCAAGGCCCGACTACCTTAATGTTTTTCTCGGGAGAATTGGAGCATATATGGTTGATAATAACCTGGGGGATGGATCAGGGGCAGGAGAGATGGCCGTTATCGCCTCTCAGAACTGGGTTACCGGGCTTTCTGCTGAGAACCCCTGGCAGACAAAGCTTATTGCTGCCAGCTTAAGGAACTATAACCAGCTTGACCTCCTGGCAGGGACGGATGTTTATACTATGCCACCAAAAGTGGCAGCGGCTGGTAGAAAGGAGCTTAATGGAAAATTTACGTCGCGGACACATGAAAACTATGATATCAGTATTTTTGATACGGCAAAGGAGGCAAGGATCGAGAAATTCTGGGAGGTAGATAATAAAGTACTAAAGTTCTCGCAGAGGGTCGCTTCAAAAGTTCCTGCTTCAGGACAGGAATTAATTAATATTGCACATGAGGAGGGATGTGAAGATATGTTTCCTTTTCTTACAAGGGAGGAGAAAGGTTTTTTAGCTTCTGATGGAAAAATCCCTGTTCATTCGAGATGGGAGAATAAGATCATGGACGGTAAAATTGCACCGGACACATTACTGACACTGGCTGGTCTTGCATCTTTTACTGCAGATCAGAGGATGCTTGATGAAAGAATCAGGAGTATTGTGGAATAGCTCGTTATAGTGAATTTCCTCCAACATCCGGGGTACATATGAATATCAGGCTGAGCGTTGTCTTACAATCTCATAAAGAAGAATACCTGCTGCTACAGATACATTAAGTGAATTTATAATTCCTGTCATAGGGATACATACCTGGTTATCGGACAGGGCCATAAGCTCGCGGCTGATCCCTTTATCTTCTGAACCGAGTATCAGTACAGCCGGACCGGTTAATTGTGTTTTAGAAGCCGTTGTTCCTGATTTTTCAACAGCACAGACTACCTTAAGACCTGATTCTTTAAGATATTCGATAGCCCGTACGATACTCTTTTCCCTACAAACAGGGAATGAGTGTAATGCTCCTGCGGAAGTTTTGACAGCATCAGCTGTTATCCTTGCTGATCCTTTCTCGGGAATTATTATCGCGTGTGCACCAAGGCATTCAGCAGTACGTACAATTGCGCCAAAGTTTCTTACATCTGAAACTCCGTCGAGAGCTAATATAAAAGGATCTTCTCCTTTCTCATAAACCATTGGCAGGAGGTTTTCAATATGCTGATATTCAATAAGTGAAAGCCAAGCCAGCACTCCCTGGTGATTTTTCCTTGTAACGAGTTCGATTCTTTCTACCGGGACTATCTGATATGCTATATTATGTTTTTTTACTTCTGTCATCAGCTCGTGGTAAAGAGCACCCTGCAGACCTTGCCTGATAAGCAACCTGTCCAGATGTTTCCCGGCCTTAACAGCTTCTATTACGGCCCTCAATCCGAAAATGCAATCAGTCTCTTTCTGCATGGGTAGTTTTTCAGTCTAAATATCTTCAGGATTATCAAGCCGGAACACGATCCCTTTTCTCCAGCTTAAAACAGCTTTATCCCAGTAAGTAACAAGCGTTTCGCTACGGCTCAGGAAGTAGTCGTTATCGGAAAAGCGGCTTTCTCTTTGCTTGAAGTTAAAGAAAAGGTATTCGTCAGTAACTGTATATCTTCCTCCCCATGAAGATTTGACAACGGGTTGTTTGTAGCCCCAGCTCTCTCCCTCAGAGGTTTTATAAACCTTGTCAGGAGGGCCATAGATAATATATATCATTCCTCTTTCTGTTCTCCATCCCTCCTTGTAAGATGTAAAATAGTAGTTGGAGTACAGCACACGTGTGTAGTAAATCCGGATAAGTTCCCTTGCCTTTTCGACATTCCCCCCGCATTTAATCCAGAAATCGTCCAGGGCAACCTTAGGCTTCTCAGCAGATCTCATTTCTGCAAGTTCGTCCTGTGAGGCAAGGTATCCAAGAGGTTCAATCATTACTGCAGGGGAATTCATGTTGGGGTATGTATTGCCCATATTATAAAAGGTGAAGCCTTCCTTGATATCCCTTTTAACAGAGCAGAAGTAGATGCCCTCCTTTGGGAACATCATCGGCATCGTGTCGGAATATGGTAAAGCGACAATCTGCGCAGGATCATAATCCAGGATCTTTTCAGGTAAGAGTAATGACGGTGGATCGGGGAGAATCCGGAAGGGTTTGTAAAATGAAATAAAAAGTGAGTCAACAGGCTCCCTGTTATAAACCAGGTTGACGTACTCATTAATATGTAAAACCGGATTAAAGAGATCATTTTTCTCAAAATGTCCCCGGGCTTTGAAATTATACTTGTTATATTCTGACATAGTATTGAAAGGCACAAAAGCCTGCACAACCTTTAGCCTTAACCTGTCAAGTATCCTTACCTCAGCCATGTATTCATTTCCTTTGCTCACCATGAGCGGGATAGAATAAACATACTCGGGTCTTCCTTCCTGTTTGACAATATTGATGTTGTATACTGCTGTGTCAGAGAGCAGTCGTCCCTGGCTTATATTAAATAATTTAACAGTAACAAGCAGCATTGCTGTTGGTACCCCCTGAGGATTTGCTTCTGAAAAAAAGAGATCCCCGTCAAAGAACTTAACAGAAAGTACTGATGATTCATCGGACTGGTTAATAATGTTATAGCGTGGAGTGATAGGATTTGTAGTGGGGTTATAAAGGTATGAAAGATCTTTTGAGTCAACTGTTGGCCTTGCAGTCCGGCACGAGTTAAATGTCGCAATAAGTAATACAACAGCAAGGATAGTGCCTATATACCTGACTGTATTGGTTTTCTTCAGCGCGCTGTATTCAATATTCATGACTTGTATCCCTGTTTCCATTCTAACTTTATCCTGCAGATCTCTTTATTGTCATTGGTACGTATTATTGAGTGGTTATGAAATCCACCGTCACCATTTTCCACAGATGATCTTATTTTTATCTCCTCATCGTATCTCGATTCGACAAGATAGTTTATTTCAGCCGACTGAGGAACATTCTTCATAACGAAATCAAGATCGTATGTATCACAAACCCATTTAAGATATCTCACATTGTTTGTGTGAAGATTTACGTCAAGATCACTTACCTTTATCCTGAATATAGATGATTCTTCCCCGTTATCTTCTGCCGGATCAAGTTTCGTGCCATAACGTATTGGTGATCTGTTTGGCTGAGCCCCAGGATTATAATGAGCCAGCACGGAATCAGGTCGCTGGACTTTCTTAGTCGACTGGTCAAGAATAAGCCACGAGGAGGTGCCTGATGCTATATGCCTTCCATCCAGATAAGCAACCTCGTAGTTTCTCAGGGCAAACAATCTATCGGTGCCATTGGGCCATGTCCTGACAGTTATTGGATCTTCCCAGGAAGGCCATTGTGAAATAACAGCATACATCCTGGATAGTACCCAGAATCTGTTATCTTTCATCAGGTCATCTCTGCCAAATCCCAGCTTCACTGCATGGACAGAAGCAATGTCCTGCATGTAATTGAAAAGTGAATAAAGGTCAAGTTTGCCGTCCGGTCTGGTCTCGTACACATGAACCCTGTAAACTTTTTCAAACATAAGCTCCTCCATCCTCAACCTTTGTTTTGTAAAAATTTTTCAACCTCATCGCTGTAGAGTGCCCATCTGTTCATCTCTTCATTAAGCTTCTCCTTAAGATCCTGATATTTCACATAGTCCATTTCATCACTTTCAGAGGAATTTCCCTGTTCCATAAAACCTTTATTGACAGCTATGATGTCGGCTTCTATCTTTTCAATCTCCTTCTCACATTCCTCCAGCCTTTTCCGGAGCTTTCTCAGGTTACGGTCATATTCTTTCTTTTCAAGGTATTTCTGCTTGTTAGATGAAATATCCTGCTGTCTGATTGCAGCATTATTCTTTTCCTTCCTCTCAATATCTTTCAGGTTCTCAATCTTTTTCTTCCTCAGGAAATCATATATCCCGCCTATATTTTCCTTAATCCTGTTATTCCTGAACTCATAGACCTTTTCAACAATACCATTAAGAAAATCCCTGTCGTGTGATACAACAATTAACGTGCCATCGAACTTAATAAGTGACTGTTTAAGTATTTCCTTGGAACGCATATCGAGATGATTTGTCGGTTCATCGAGGACAAGCAGATTTGCCGGTTCAAGCAGCAGTTTCACCAGTGCCAGTCTTGACCTCTCACCACCTGAAAGTACTTTCACCTTTTTATCAACATCGTCACCCTTGAAGAGAAAAGCCCCGAGCATATCCCGTATCTTGGTCCTTATTTCGCCTTTGGCAACCTCATCAATTGTCTGGAGAACAGTCTTACTCTCATCCATCAGCTCATCCTGGTTCTGGGCAAAATAGCCTGTTTTGACATTATGTCCGATTTTCAGGTGTCCGGAGTAATCAAGTTCACCCGTTATGATCTTTGAAAATGTTGTCTTTCCTTCGCCGTTTCGTCCAACGAATGCTACTTTTTCGCCTCTTGATATCTTTAGATCCACTTTATTCAGGACCTTTACTGTCCCGAAACTCTTCGATAGTTCAACAGCTTCAACAACTACGGTGCCTGACCGTGGTGCAGGGGGAAATCTCAGATTGATGGCGCTCTTGTCTTCTTCATCTACCTCAAGCCTTTCTATCTTGTCAAGTTGTTTGATCTTGGACTGAACCTGAACTGCCTTGGTAGCTTTGTATCTGAATCGTTCTATGAACTTTTCGGTGTCCTCGATCATTTTTTGCTGATTCTTATATGCAGCTATCTGTTGTTCCCTTCTTTCTTCTCTTAAGATGAGGTATTTCGACCAGGAGGCTTTATAATCATATATTTTACCCAGGGAAATTTCGATGGTCCTTTTTGTAACATTATCAAGAAAGGCACGGTCGTGGGAAACAAGAACCACAGCGCCCGGGTAGCCTGTGAGAAATGATTCAAGCCATTGGATCGACTCAATATCGAGGTGATTAGTCGGCTCATCAAGTAAAAATAGGGAGGGCTTTTTCAGAAGTATCTTGGCAAGTTCAATTCGCATTCTCCAGCCTCCGCTCAGCTCTTTTGTCAGCCTGTCAAAATCTTTACGTTCGAAGCCCAGTCCAATGAGAGTCTGTTCTGCCTCTGCCATAAAGTTTGCTCCTCCAAGTAACCTGTACCTTTCCTCAACATGTGTCAGATGATCGCATAGTTTTAAATAATCTGCAGATTCATAATCATCCCTCCTGGCGATTTCATTGCTGCAGTGCTCGATCTCATCGGACAATCCCAATAGCTCAGAAAACGCTGTTTTTGTCTCATCGAGAACAGTAGTTGTATCATCAACTTTCATCTGCTGCGGAAGATAACCTATCGAAACCTCCTTCGACATATCCACCATTCCTGAAGCAGGGCTCTGAAGTCCTGAAATTATCTTCAGAAGAGTTGATTTGCCGGCTCCGTTCTTTCCGGCCAGTCCAATCCTGTCCTGTTCGTTTATCAGAAAAGATATATTTGTCAGCAAATCAAAATTTCCAAACGATACTGAAATATCCTGAACCGAAACCATAGAGTAAAATAAAATGATTG
>CAYQBZ010000098.1:0-9825 GCA_964415855.1 uncultured Rikenellaceae bacterium | reverse complement strand
GATCTGACAACTCTTAAAAATGATGCTGATTCGGACCCGGGGAATGAGTTGCAGGATCTCAGTCTTACAGGGAACAAACTAACCATTACTAATAAATCAACACCGACAGAAATAAATCTGGCCCCTTACCTTGACAATACAGATGACCAGGTATTATCATATAATCCATCTACCTATAGCCTTTCCCTAACAAATGGTGGAAGTGTTAATATTGGAGGTCTTGTTACTTTTCGGGCTAAAAAGAACAATCCATCATCTGCTGCAACACCATTATCAAATGTAGATTTTATACCTGATGAAATTGAATATAACGATGGATTGAATTTTGATATCCTAACAGGTGAATTTACAGCACCAAGTACTGGCATTTATACATTCGATTTTAAATATGTAGCCCCAAGTTCAGGGGATGGCAGAATGGTTATTATTTATAAGAATGGAAATCCGTACGAAATACTGGGTAGTGGAATAAGCAGTGGGACTACACTTTTCCGGACTTTAACGGTTAAATTGCTTTCTGGCAATAAGATAAAACTCGTAATAAATACAGGTACCAGTACAGATATCGGTACTGGCACATTTTCCGGATTCCGGGTTTACTAATCTTGATGATATAGCTTAATTTATGGAATCCCTCCGGGATTTATTGGACTATCGTGTTGGTTATTGATCTAGTATCTATGGAATCCCTCCGGGATTTATTGGACTATCATGTTGATTGTTGATGTATTATTCAGTGAATCCATCCGGGGTGCTCAAGTTTGTCCGAATTTAAAATTATTATTAAATACAATTACTTTGGAGACTAATTGACCCAGCATGAGAATGAAGGAAAGTATTCTGTAATTATTTTCAAAAATAGTAATAGATACAAGTGAGTAAACCGCAGAGCGGTTCCATCATTTTAGGCAACAGAACACGTGTTAAATACCAACCGCGGAGCGGTTTCATTGAGTAGGACCTAATAATACATGATATTAAGATTGTGCTGATCTAGAAATAATTCATATATTTAAATGCTGCATTTGAAGAAATTCCGTTATGAAACCTAATACTTATACAAAGCTGTACGCACATTGTATTTTTACGCCTAAAGGAAGAAGTTTTCTATTGCGAGAATCAGTCAGAGTAAACATTTATAAATATATATACGGGATTATCAAAGGATTAAAGTGTTTTCCAGTAGCAATAAATGGTACTGAAGATCACGTACATATTTTGGCAGGATTCAATCCTTCGATATCCATTTCAGATCTTATGCGAGATATAAAAAGGAGTTCCGCAGTGTATATAAATAATAATCATTTCTTTAACAACAATTTTCACTGGCAATAGGGATACGGTGCATTTACAGTAGGCTACAAGGAGCTGGATATCGTGTATAAATACATTCTAAATCAGGAGGCGCATCACTCTGGCAGGAGCTTCAAAAATGAATATTTAGATATGCTTTCTGACGAAGGAATTGCATGTGATCCAGCCTTTCTTTTCGAGTTTTATGAATAAAACCAGTTTCTTGATTCCAGATTTTAATAAGGAAATATACATTTATGCAAATCATCTTCTATACTTAATATATTTTATTTATTGAAAGACCTTCTTAAGCAAAATAGTTTTTGCTGAATATAAGAGTGATGATTTCAGGTTTTCTACGAACTTATCTGTGTTTCGAAGTTTTCCACATGCCTGATAAAAGCAAAATTAATTCCTGATCCTTCCCCCGATTTTCTTGAAGATAAGTAAGCTGAAAATCAATACTGCAATAATCCCGGTTATATTGCTAAGAATATCCCGTGGATTAAAGGACCTTCCGGGGATAAACTTCTGATGAAATTCGTCGATAAGGGCAAATGCCGTCAGGCATGCAGTTATAATCAGCATCTTTTTATAATTAATTGCGAAACTCCTTTCTGTAAATGAAAGAAATGCCATGAATGAAAGGAATCCGTATTCACAAAAATGAATAAGATAGTCAAGTCTTATTTCAGTCCTGGAGGTATGGATCCTGAGGGCAGGAAGAGAAGGGATTGATGAGACAGAGATTATTGTTACTGTCCAGACTGCCAGGACATACTTTGCATATGGCCTGATCCATAAAATTAACTGCATCATACTATTTAATAATATACCACGACTGGCTTTCGGGTCCGATACTGACCGGGATATTAATTTCGTAGTTCCTGTTTAACGGAAACTTCCTGTAAGGACCGTCATTTTCACTAACCGCTGCAAACCTCTTTAATCCTGTATAATAAACATCAATCGTCATATTTTGTTTTATGGTATGATCAAGGGGATTATATATCATTAACAGACCTTTTTCACTGCCGGCAGGATTTATGTGAAGGATTGCATCCAATCCTCTGTCGTCAGCCCGTTTAAGATGAATTATATCTGAATCAAGGATTTCCCTGTGCTTTTTATAGAATGAGATCCATTTTTTAACAAGTTCAAGGGTTTCAGGCGAGTCATATAACCTTGTGCCCCTGTAAGCAGCCTGTACCCCTGCACCAAAAAGATCTGCCATGCGCTGACCATAATGCGGGAGATGGTCCTTAAGCGGTTCGATGGTTGCTTCTTCACCTCCTCCCTGGTACTCTACAAGTGGTACATGCATCCACCCCATTGAGGGTGTCTTTTCCCATGTTCCGTCAAAGATGTTCTGTCTTTCGATTATTTCCTGCTGCTTACGGGGAAGCGACCAGTTTGTTTCACGATATCCCATCCCGGTCTTGCTGCTGCCATTCAGGAAATACCAGTCAGGAACTGTAAGATAGATGCCCCGTGACCTGCACCATTTGTAGAAGTCTGAGATTATTTCAAATTGTTTCCACTGTGAGTCATTAGGCCCATTGTGACCGGGGTGTAATGTTGACATACAAACATCGCCAGGATAGGATCCGTCGTGCTCAAAATTGTCAAATCCTGTATATTGCAGGAAATTGTACAATTTTTTGAAATATTCAAGTCCCCATTCACTGCCAAGGCATGGTGAGTTATCGAAGACAGGCTTCTGGCCTTCCGGCATCACTACATCATTCCCTCCGCCTATGTGCCTGCTGGACAGAAGACTGTAGCCTCCCAGTGCTATCCCTTTGCTGTGAGCATAATCTGCCAGATCCTTATATCTGTCGAGGTTTAACCTGCTGGTATCTTCAATATTGAACCGGCTCCCGAATGACAGGATTACCATCTCAAAGCCGGTCTCAGCGCACTGGTCAACAGCTTTTTTTACTGATTCATTATCGGAATACCTGAGATGCATGAACACAGGATTCTCAGTTACCCATGGAGCAATTGTCCTGTACATCTTCCTCTGGGCCAGTCCTTTTCGCTCACGGTCCCAGCTGTCGTGAACAAGCAGCCATGTGCGAAATGTATCAAATGATTTGCCTGGTCCTATCCTTACAGCAGGACCGATGGACGGTCTGCATTCAAGCATGGTGGGCTGTACACGATTATAGTTTACAATTGTTTTATAGTCCGGATCAGGAACCCACCAGACGGATTTATCGATACACGACTCTGATGACATACTGCCTCCGAAGGCATAATCTGTTTCAACATAAATATTAGGTAATGTCCAGTTCTTTTTGTCTCCCACAGCACTCTCCTCTTCAGTCAGGGCAAGTATCTCCGAGACAAAACTGTCTATCATGATCTCTTTGCCGGACATGTTCTTTACTGATACCCATTTGCAGAGGAGTGGCAGTCCGTCGTATATTTCATAATGGACAGTAACTTCAAGATTCTTAAGGGTTCCGGAGTCTTTTTTTGGGACATAGGTGAAATCTACCTGTTTCCCCTGAGGAGGCCAGTTCATATCCCGTGGCATCCATTCCTTTCGTTTTTCCCATTCCATTCTGGCAACTATATCACCGGTAGTATGAGATGAAAGTCTGAACGACGACACGGGATCAGGTTTCATGCTGGAAAGCCATTCCTTTTTCAGGAAATTTTTCACAGGCTGACCCGTGAGACCACCAATACTTTCAATCTGACCGTTAATGGTGAATATCGCTTCAGGTTTAATGGCTCTTATCAGTTCACTTCCTGTCATAAGGTTTGTGAAACCTGTTGTGGCTCCATCGGGGGAGATACTAAATGTTCTTGAGATCAGTCTGTTTGATAATGTAACAGAACCGTTTTCTTCAGTAATCTCAGCTACGAAGGAGGTCCCGTCTATCAGCCAGTCGCTTTCCTTCACACCATCTTCAGAGCAGCTGATGCACGCTAAGATTATAAATATCCGGATAAAAAAGTCTCTCATTCCTGATTTGCTTTTTGAATGTCTTTTATTGCCTTTGCCGGTTATTCAACAGCATTGTCCGGGATTTGATCCCTTAAGGCAATAAATATAGGATATTTCAGTGTAAAGAGTACCAATGACTTTATATATAAGGCAATAAATTTTGTCATTTCATGCTGATAATGGAAGGATTGATTTAATTGATTAAATTTGCGGTAAAAAAATATATATAAATGATAACTCAGGAACAGATAAAAGACCTCTCGGGACGCCGTGATGCGTTAAGGAGGTATCTTTGACATAGATGGAAAGCTGAAACTTATAGCTGAAAAGGAAAGTATTTCACAACAGTCCGGCTTCTGGGATGATCCGAAATCAGCAGAAGAACTTCTAAAGGCCATTTCGCAGCTAAAAAGCTGGACGACGGATTTTATGCTTATAAATACAGCTTATGATGATCTGATTGTAATTAATGATTTTTTCAGAGAGGGTGAAGCTACAGAGGAGGATCTTGAAAATCAGTACCGGAATTGCCTGCTATTAATTGAGGACCTGGAGGTAAGGAATATGCTCCGGAAAGAGGAGGACCAGCTGGGAGCCATATTAAAGATTAATTCCGGTGCAGGCGGTACTGAAAGCAATGACTGGGCCGAGATGCTCATGCGTATGTATCTCCGCTGGGCAGAGAGGAACGATTATAAGGTGAAGGAACTGGATTTCCAGCCTGGTGATGAAGTCGGAATAAAATCGGTGATCTTAGAGATAGAAGGAGAACGTGCTTACGGGTACCTGAAAAGCGAGAACGGAGTTCACCGTCTTGTCAGGATCTCCCCCTTCAATGCCCAGGGTAAGCGGCAGACAACATTTGCATCAGTGTTCATATCTCCCCTTGTCGATGACAATATTGAAATTGAAATAAATCCGGCTGATATTACCTGGGAAACATTCAGATCTAGTGGCGCAGGTGGACAGAATGTCAATAAGGTTGAGACGGCTGTAAGGTTGAGACACCATCCATCGGGGTTGGTTATTGAGAACCAGGAAACACGTTCGCAGCTGAATAATAAGGAGAATGCCATGAAGATCCTTAAGTCGCAGCTTTATGAGCTGGAACTGCGGAAGAGAAGTGATGAGCAGGCAAAGATAGAGGGTGAGAAGAAAAAGATTGAATGGGGGTCTCAGATAAGATCATACGTGTTACATCCTTATAAAATGGTAAAAGACCTCCGGACAGATCATGAAACGGGGGATGTTCAGGCCGTCCTTGATGGTGATCTGAATCCGTTTATAAAATCATACCTTATGGAGTTTGGCGGAAAATAAACTGCCCTGCATCCTCTTCATATTTTCAGGAAAAATAAATTTACCGGGAAATTTTGCCTGATTTGCACAATAGGCTGGTATTGTTATTTAATTAACAGACAATCAGCAGATAACTGTTAAAAAAATAACAATGATACAATATCTCCTTACCAGTAATGAGGTGCTGTATTTCCCGGAAACAAATCGATGCAAAAGAGCTATTTAGAAGCGATATATATTATTTATTTTCCTGTTGGTTCATTATTAAAATATTTTCATATATAATATATTCGACCAGGATTGAAAGGGTTTTTGTGTAAAAAATATTACTAAATATATGAGATTTTATATTCCTCCACAGATACCACGACTGGCAATTGCCTTCACAATTTTCATCGTACTCTTTCTTGTCGGGAGGCATTTGCTAATTCCTGATACTTTCGGCGAGTTTGGTCATTATCGGGGTGATGCTCTGATTGATAACGCAAATATTGATATTCATTATGCCGGGCAGCAGGCTTGTTTTGAATGTCATCAGGATATAGAAGACGGTAAAACGATGGATGCACATAACGGGATACACTGTGAGACTTGCCACGGCCCTGGTCAGAAACATGTTCTCAGTTCTCAGGCCACGGATATTATAAGGCCATCCAGCAGGGAGTTCTGCGGCTCCTGTCATTCATTAAATGCAGCGAGACCACAAAGAACCATATACCAGGTTAACCTCAGTGAGCATAATACAGGTAAGAAATGTATAGAATGTCATAATCCACATCAGCCATGGGACATGAAAGAATAAGAACATCGCGCAGAAAGTTCCTTAAAGCTGTCGCTGCACTGGCGGGAGCTACAGCCGGATATACATGGTTAAATTCAACCAAGGCCTTGCTTTTCGCAGCTGAGCCTGAAGACGCAAATCTGCCATGGTATGGAATAGGCATAGATATTGAGAAGTGCATTGGTTGCGGTAATTGCGCAAAATCATGTAAGCTGGAGAATGATGTTCCCGTTGAACCGTTTTTCTTTCGTAACTGGGTTGAACAGTATACTGTTAAGAATGACGGGAGTGTTGATATCGTTTCACCCAACGGAGGAATAGATGGATTTGAACAACGTGTTCCTGACGGGGATATATTTAAATCATATTTTGTTCCGAAAATGTGTAACCACTGTGCAAAATCCCCATGTGAGCAGGTATGCCCGGTTGGTGCAACATTTTTGAGTCCTGAAGGAATTGTACTGATCGATGAAAAATATTGTATAGGGTGCAGGTACTGTGTCCAGGCCTGTCCTTATGGTTGCAGGTTTATACACCCTGTTAAAAAAGTTGCAAATAAATGTACTTTATGCTACCACAGGCTGAAAAAGGGCCTGGCCCCCGCATGCATGGAGGTCTGTCCGACAGGGGCAAGAATTTATGGAAACCTGCGGGACAGGGATAGTGAGATAGTTCAGTATTTAAAGGAACATACAACCCAGGTGCTCAGGCCCAACCTGAATACCGGTGCAAAATTATTCTATAACGCTCTTAGTTCGGAGGTAAGATAATATGGAACCACATTACCAACATTTATACGATATTCTTGCCAATGCTCAGGGTTATATTTTCCCGAATGAAATAGACCTGCAGTGGGGAATCCTGATAGTTGTTTACCCTTTTATTACGGGACTGGTGGCCGGAGCATTTATTCTTGCATCACTAGAAAGAGTGTTCAAGGTTAAGATACTGAAACCGACATACCAGATAGCGCTTCTCACTGCTCTTTCATTCTTGCTGGTTGCCACAATGCCGCTCATCAGCCATCTATCACAACCACAGAGAGCATATGAGATAATGATAACACCTCATTCATCATCAGCCATGGCAATCTTCGGATTTGTGTATCTGTGGTACCTCATGGTGGTCCTGTTGCTCGAAATATGGTTTGACTACAGGCATAGTATGGTAATATGGTCCAGTGAGAAGAAGGGGATAATGAAATGGGTCTACAAGATCCTTACACTTGGATTAAGCGATATCTCCCCCAGGGCGGTTGAGTGGGACAGGAAACTGGGGCACATTATAACAATTGTTGGGATTCCTTCTGCTTTTATTTTACATGGATATGTAGGCTTCATTTTCGGCTCACTAAAAGCCAATCCATGGTGGTCATCACCACTCATCCCTATAATTTTCCTGTTTTCAGCCATGGTATCGGGTATCGCACTGGTTATGCTGGCCTACATGGTAATATCGCGTATCAGGAAGACTCTCATAGATCTTAATGTACTTGACACTATTGGTAAATATCTCTTCTTCGTTCTGCTCCTCGACTTCACACTTGAAGGACTTGACCAGATACACAGGATATATGAAGCTGAGGAATCTTTTGAGATAATAAAACTTCTGGTTTCCGGGAAATTATACCTTACACTTTTTGTGGCCCAGGGCCTTATAGGAACGATTATACCGCTTATCACGCTTGTCTTCCTCCAGTTTTACAGGCATAAGATAAGGTTACAGAAAACGATATACTTTATCGTATGTATCCTTGTTCTGATAGGAGTATATTCTATGAGGTGGAATGTTGTCATTGGCGGTCAACTCTTTTCAAAAAGCTTCTCAGGATTTACCAGTTTTAAGGTAGGGCTTATCGGGCTTGACGGAACATTGATGGCTGCGTTCTGGTTGTTGCTGCCTGTAGGAATACTTGCGTTTCTTTTATGGTTGTTGCCGCCCTGGAAAATGGTGGCAGAGGAATAAAGATTTCCTGAAAAGGCAGGCATCTATTCCCCTGACAATTTTCCGGAGTATGTTCCAAAATCAATCTGTTTGTCATGGCTGATCAGGAAAATGAGTTGGAAAAGATTAACAGGCGCCTGAAGGCAATAGAGCTGCGTCTGAACAAGCTCGAGTCTGCCATGTTTATTTCTGGCAGGGAGATTATCAGCGGACAGGATGAGCAGTCTCATATGGCTGTAACGTCTTCTGCTGAAAGACTTTCAGATGAGGAAGACAAAGGACTTGAAGCAAAGATCGGCCGTTTTGGACTGGCATGGATGGGCAACATCGTTCTGCTGTTTGGGATCACAATTCTAACCCAGTATTTTATGAACCTTGGGCACTGGATTTTATCGGTTACAACAGGATATATTTCGGCAGGAGCAATTTTTTACCTTTCTAATTATCTGAAGAGAACAAATACACACCTGGCATTCATGTTTAATCTGAATGCACAGATACTTCTATTCTATCTGACGATCCGGTTACATTTTTTTTCACCGGCGCCATTAATTACCAGTAAGACAATCTCCGTATTCCTTCTTTTAATTCTTATTATATTACAGGTCTATCTTTCATTACGCAACCGATCACAGGCCTTTGCAGCATTATCGATACTATTTACCCTTACAACAGCTGTAATAACGGATGCAACTCATTTTATGCTTCCCCTGATTCTCCTGGCAGCTGCTGGATCAGTTTTCTTTTCTGTCAGGTATGGATGGAATCCGTTACTTTTTATTACCATCATTCTGACTTACGCCATTTTTTTCATGTGGCTTTTTGGCAATCCGTTGTTGGGCCATCCTTTGCAGATTATTTCTGACAGGGATCACGGAATAATATACCTTTTCGGACTGGGAGCATGCTATTCCATTATGCTGTTATTCCGGAAAAAGGACGCCTCTGCAGATGATTTCCTGGCAGGAGTTACATTTGTTAACGGCATTTTTTTCACCTTGCTGCTTGTGCTTGTTGTGTTAAGTTTTTTCAGTAGCAATTATGTTGTGCTCTTTTCGGCGATAGCTGTTTTTTGCCTGGCCTATTCAATGGTTCTGCATTCAGGATCTCACTGGAATTTTGCATCTGCTTTTTATGCACTTTACGGATTTATGGCCATGAGCATTGCTCTTTACGGTCTCTACGGATTTCCCCGCGTATTCTTATTACTGTCAGTTCAAAGTCTGATAGTCGTTTCCCTTGCCCTATGGTTCCGTAACAGGCTTATAGTTATTATGAACAGCCTGCTTTTCCTGGCGATTTTAATAATATATCTTTTATCGGCACAACCTGTAAATGGTAATAATTTCTCTTTCACTATCATTTCACTGCTAACAGCACGGATATTGAACTGGAAGAAATCGAGATTAAAGATTGAAACGGATCTCATACGGAACCTTTACCTGGTCGAGGGATTTTTTATGATGTTGTTCGCCTTGTTCCACGCCGTGCCAAAGCAATTTATAACTCTTTCATGGACCATGGCGGCTCTTCTTTACTTCTTGCTCAG
>CAYQBZ010000097.1:0-9854 GCA_964415855.1 uncultured Rikenellaceae bacterium | reverse complement strand
TTAATTGACCATCCGGTCCTCAGCCCGATCACAAACCAGCCCAGGGCAAGCGCACCAACAGTAAATACGGAATCTCCTATGATCCTTAACCATCTCAGAGTCTGCATTCCGGAACCCTGCATAAACTCATCCGAGCGGGCAAACCACATGCCGTGCTTAATAGTGGCTATTGTTTGCAGAACACCAACAGGAAGAATACTTATAAGAACCATAAGCAGCAGGCCCGCGTTAAGCGACCAGAAAGAGATGCTTATTATTTTATCTTTCCAGACATATTTGCTTGTAAGACCCTTCAGAACAAATAGCATTAATCCTATTCCCAGCATGCCATAAACGCCGAAGAGAGCTGTATGTCCATGAACAGGAGTTGTATTAAGTCCCTGCATATAATAGAGAGCTATGGGCGGATTTATCAGAAATCCGAATAATCCGGCACCAACAAGGTTCCAGAAGCTTACAGAAATAAGGAAATAGATTGGCCACTTGTATGTTTTAACCCATTCCGTGGCCCTGCTGAGTCTCAAATTGTGATAGGCCTCGAATCCGATCAGGACAAGCGGTACCACTTCGAGAGCGCTGAATGTTGCTCCCAGTGCAAGAACAGCTGTTGGAGTACCTGCAAAATACAGGTGGTGGAAAGTACCTATGATGCCCCCCGACAGGTACACTATGGTTGCAAACAGAACACCTGTTGTTGCGTATTTAATGTTCAGCAAACCCATTCTGACAAAGAGAAAAGCCGCAATACAAGTTGCAAATACCTCAAAGAATCCTTCCACCCATAAATGAACTACCCACCATCGCCAGTACTCTGCAATTGACAAATGCGTATGTTGTCCCCAGGTAAGCCCTGCACCATAAAATACTGCTATGGCAATGGATGCCACCAGAAACAAGGCTAATAACTGTTTGTTTTCAGATGGTTTTTTCAATGCCGGCAACAATGCCCTGAACATTAAAATGAGCCATATTATAAGACCAATGAATAAAAATGCCTGCCAGAACCTGCCCAGATCAACATATTCATAGCCCTGATGTCCGAAATAGAAATTAGTAGTGAATCCAAGTTTTTGCATTACACCCATCCATTCACCAACCAGAGATCCCACAACTATGACTAACAGGGCAATAAAAAGGAAGTTTACTCCCAGACGCTGGTATTTAGGCTCCGCTCCTGATACTGCAGGTGCAATGTATAACCCTGTTGCAAGCCACGAGGTTGCTATCCAGAAGATTGCAATCTGAACATGCCACGTTCTGGAAACGGCATAAGGGAGCATTGTATCTAACTTAAGTCCGAAAAATCCTTTCCCTTCAACACCATAATGGGCAGTAATTACACCGGCTATTATTTGTACCAGTATCAGGGCAGTAACTATCCAGAAATACTTTAATGTGGCTTTCATCGATGGTGTAGGGTGAAGACCGATAAGCGGATCGTTTTCAGGTAGTTTTGATTTATCGAGCTCCTCAGATTTAAAACGGGCATGATAGTATGCAAGCAATCCTATACCGATCAGGAGCATAATAATGCTGACTCCTGTCCACAATATTATACCGGGTGTAGGTACATTTCCAATCGTTTCATCAGGGGGCCAGTTATTGGTATAAGTGATAGCAGTACCGGGTCTGTCGGTCACACATGCCCATGATGCCCAGAAGAAAAAAGCATTCATGTCTTTCATCCTTCCCTGATCTTTTATGGAATTGGCCGGAATAGCGTAAGCCTCTCTTTCTTTCTCAAGAGCAGGGTCATTCATAAAGAGTCCTGTATAGTGATTACAGTTAGCTTTTATAGCTTCAGCGATGTCACTGGTTACAGTAATATTACCCGTTTTACTGTCGTAAGTATTTTTCCGGAGAACATTCTGCAAGCGGATCTTTAAGGCGGCCTGTTTTTCGGCGTCAAGATTGTCGAAACCGGAATTAAAGTCTTTTTCGGCCCAACTATCCAGCAGATAAACAGATTCTTTATGCAGCCAGTCAGCCGACCAGTCAGGAGCAACATAGGCTCCATGACCCCAGACAGTACCAAGCTCCTGTCCGCCAATAGATTGCCATACATTCTGCCCGTCTTCAATCTCCTGCTTTGTAAAAATGGTTGTGCCGTCTTCAGAAATTACCTTTTCTGGTATGGGAGGTTTCTGTCTGTAGATCTCGTGGCCGAAAAAGCCAAGAATAGAAAAACAGACTACCAGGATAGCGATAAAAGTGATCCAAAGATTTCGTGATTTCATACTATTTTAATTTATATGTGGTTTACAAAATTCTGGCCTTTTCGTAAGGATTTGGAGTCTTTACCACAAGAACCCTCAATGTCTCATTGCTTTCATTATACCAGCAGTGAGGTATTTTAGCCGGGCTGTCAATATAAGTGTCTTTCTTTACCTCTTTTTTTTCATCACCAATTTCAACAATTCCGCTACCTTCAAGAACATAAAAAAACACATCAACAGCCGTTATATGTTTTTTTAACTTATCACCCGGTTGTAATGTAATGTGCACAGCCTGTACAAAATCGTTTTCATGAAACTTCTTCGTTTCAATTCCGTGAGGATTGGGACTCGCCGTAATGTTAATTATTTCAACTGCTTTCATATGATTTGAATTTTATAAATTACTACTAATAATGGATGTTAAATTCTATGAGGATTTAATGAGTGATTCAAGTGTTTTTATTAAAACATCCCCTCTTTTTCTGAGATCAAAGCTGAAGCCTGACAGGCTCCATTGAGTAACCGTGAGCCGGATACTGCCTAATATTATGAATGCCAGTTGATCTCCTGGCACATCTTTCCTTATCTCTCCACTGTTTTTTCCTTCTTCAATAATATTTATGAATAGTGATTTTGCATTTTCCATTATATTAAAAATTTTAGCATACAGAGACTTTTCATTCTTATAAATCCCGTCTGATAAAATAACAATAGCATATGGGGGATTCTGAGAAAATAATCTAAACTGTCCGGATATCATTTTCTCCATTTTCTCCAATGAGCTGATATCTGATTTGTTTATATTTTCATAATGAGCAGTAATATGAGAATTCAGAAAGTCAAGCAGAGCGTCAACTACTTCAGTTTTGCTTTTAAAATGTCTGTATAAAGCAGATTCTGTAACACCGATTCCCGTAGAAAGATTTTTAATTGTGAGCGCCTGGATCCCGCCTTCTCCGATTAGTCTAATGGCTTCATGTATTATTTCTTCCTGTCGTCTGCTTAAACCGTTAATCATAATAAGTGAGTGAATATTCACTCACAAAGATAATGTCTTTTCATAAATTCAAACAGATTACTGAGAAATATTTATTATGACTATCGGCAAACATGAATATTCTATTTCAAACCGCTTGAAAATCAATAAATTTATATTTACGATTCCTGACACTCATATAATATTTTCACACTCAATATGGGCCCGGTATAATAACATTCCGAATATCCCTTCCATTGTCATTCTTACCTCTTCATCTTTTCCGGCTTCAGTGGATCTCCCGGGAAGGATCTTTGTCGCAATTACTATACCACCCGCATCATACCAAGCTATTATTTCCCTCACTGTCTCCACTGACAGAACTTTGCTGCCGGGAATAATAAGGACCGAATGGACCTCGCGGTTGACCTTATTATTCAGTACAAGCGTATTCCCGTCGATTACACAGCCTTCTTCCAGTACTTCGGGGTGAATGAAAGTAAAATCCTGTCTCGGTCCGCTGTATATCTGTTCTCCAAGCTCATAAAAGTCAGCAGGCTCTTTTCCCAGGTTTGCCAGTGACCAGAGGGTGGATGAAATGAAAAGTCTTTTTTCAGGTACTTCCTGGTCCAAGTTTTGGGCTTTTGAATTGACCGTAGCGGCCAGCATCATCTGTATTTTCACTGAGCCCTCCCCTGTAATAATTAAAATCCATCATAATATAATTAATTATTTAGTTGTATAACTAATATATTCGTTATATATTTGTTATTGTAATGTCATTGTTAAACGGAAAAATATGGTCATAAGTAATAAATAAATTCTGCTTACGTCATGGAAAAATTTTCGTATACCATTCCTGATTTCATAGATATCGTATTCGAAGGAAGGAACAAAGAGTATGGAGCCTACCTGCTGCGAACCAGGTACAACAATACTTTGATACTGGCATTATGCATGGGAATAGTCATTACCGGAACAGCAGTAATAATGCCATACATAAATGCAAAAGCTCACGAAATGCGTGCAAAGCGCGAAGAATTACAGGTCGCGATAAAGATGGAGAATCTTGACCAGCCTGCAGAGATGGTGGCGCCTCCTCCTCCCCCGCCTCCTCCTCCAGCTGAGATTGTCCAGCAACAAAAGTATGTTCCCCCGGTAGTGGTTGACTCTGTTAAACCAGAAGAAGTAACTCAGCTTATGACAGCCGATGAAGCTCAGATTGAAGTAAAGAATGAAGAAGCGGTTGAGGTCATCGAAGTGATTAAAGAAGAAGTACAGGAAGAGGAAGCTGAACCTGAACCGTTTTATGTGGTTGAAGAGATGCCGATGTTCCCGGGCGGCGACAAAGAAATCATAAACTACATTTCCGCTAATGTAGTCTATCCCGAGGTAGCAAAGGAGAATAACATCCAGGGCAGGGTAATCGTGAAGTTCTGCGTGACAAAAACAGGTGGTGTCGACCAGGTGAGCATATTAAAAGGTGTTGATCCGGAGCTCGATGCTGAAGTTGTCAGGGTTGTTAAAACCCTTCCACCATTTAAACCAGGTAAACAGGGAGGCGTCCCTGTCCCCGTATGGTATACGGTACCGATCTTGTTTCAGCTAAAGCAGTAAATTTTCTTTTACTCCAGCTAATTGCGTAATACGCATAATCAGAAGATTATACCTATCAACAGTGATGATTGAATAGAATTTTGTGTGAAAATCTGTCCGTTAATCTCTGTTTCAAAAATACCTGTTCCAACTTCAACCCGCCCGAGTATATTAAGAGATACGTTGTTATATATTTTAGTTTTTATACCTATTCCGCCTACACCACTTAATTCAACAGGTTTGAAAAACATATCCCTGTATTCCGTAATAATAATATCATGCTGGAAATTTTCAGCTGCTTCAATGCGGAGGTAATCCTTATTAATGAGATACTGGCATGCAAATCCCAGGTTAAAATAAGGAATAATTCTGTGGCCTGTAAACGAATACTGACCTAATACCGGAACCTTAATTCCCGCATACTCAAAATAACTGTCTTTGGTTGTAATTCTTTCAGTGTAATCTGTCTCTTCGGTATATGAGTAGAAATTTTTCTTACTGTACATGATGTCAAGTCTAACAGAAATTCTGTCAGACTTTCTTGAGATTATCCTTTCAAAGGTAAGACCGACTGCGGGTCCGGTCTCCAAACCTGTAACAGGAAGTCCAATTTCTCTTTCGCAATTAAGATTGAGCTGATATAAATTTACTCCTGCAATTAATCCAAAGCGATTTTTATACGCTCCTGATTGAAAAACCCTCTGCGAAATCTCACTTTCGGACATTGTCCTGTTGTATGTATAATAGCTAATCCCTGACTGCTTATTATATGCAGTTACCAATGGAATGATCTCATTTTTTAAATCAAATCTGTCCGTTATATCACCGGCCTTTCCTTCAGTTATATACCGGAGGAATTCAGGCAGATTTTTAAACGTATGAGTTTGTCCCCCGCCATAATATGAGACAGGTCCGCTTGCCAGTTCGACCAGCCCCGCATGGTCCTTGTCAAGATAAAATTTCCCTTTTTTCTGGTACAAAACTATTTTACCCAGGATCAGGACTTCATAAAAGGATGTATTGCCATCAATAGTTTCAGCCTCATATCTGTTGCCGTTTTTATAGCCGAAGCCCTTAATATCATCAGGGCCATAAGACACTTCAACAGCAATGTCGAAACGTTTAAATTTACATACAGCAGGCACGTCCTGGTTGTTTGAATACTCTACTAGACCGTTGAGGACCTCCCCCCCGGTCTTCATGACATAACCTTCCCTGAAAATTTTCTGGCCATTGACATAACTCCCTGATAGAATAAGGAGTATCGCAAGGATTGAGGCGAGTTTTAACTTTATCATGGGATTGACTTTCAAGAGTTCGACTTTGTTATAAAAATATTAAAAAAACCATAACTTAAAATTATTTTGATATAATATTTTACTAGATTTGATAATATTAATTCAATCTGGTGTTTAATTCAATCTGCTGTCGATTCAATTCTGTTTAACATGAAATCATCAAATAAGCTCCGGCCGAGTAACAGGCTTATTATCGCAGGATTATTGATATTCTCTTTCATAATTGTTTTAACCCGCTGTGAAGAAGAAACTGCACAAACTCATAGTTTCCCATTGATCTCCACTTTTCCAGTAACGGGGATAACGGAAAATGGAGCAACTTTTAATGCCGAGATAAGTTCTTTAGGAACTAATGAAATAATTGACCATGGTTTTGTCTGGAGTCCTGATGGAGATCCTAATGTAAATGAGAGTAATAGGGTTCTTTTGGGCCCTTGTAACGAACCAGGGAAGTTCACGGCAGATATCGTTTCATCATTACGGACAGGAGTGAGATATACTGTGAGGCCTTATGCCAGGTTATCAGATCGTGTAGTTTACGGGCCCGAGGTAATTTTCGAGAGTCTGGGAAGCGGAGGGCCGGTTATATATAAGTTCTTTCCTGATTCTGCCGGTTGGCTTGACACCTTATACGTATCCGGGAAGAATTTCTCATGGGTCCCTGGCGAGAATGTTGTGAAATTAAACCAGACAGTTTGTAACACCTTGAATTCGACTGACACTTCCTTACAGATTTTGGTTAATTATGACCTGGTTCAACAGAAAGCTACCTTATCAGTTGAACTGGCAGGCAATATCTCTGTGAATACAAGGGACACCTTTAGACTTATTAATCCTACTCTGTCTGATTTTTATCCTAAACAGGCCAAATGGGGTGATACGATATTATTATATGGAAAGTATCTCAAATCAGTTGGTTACAGAGGTGATAATTATATAAAACTGGGTGCTGTTCAATGCCAACAAGTAGGGCTAAATTATGACAATGGAATTTATATAACAGTACCTTATGGTCTTAATTCAATAACATCTAATCTGTCACTTTATATAAATGGTATTAATTTACAGCATATTCAACCATTTGTCCTTATACCTCCTGTTCTAAAGGACTATTATCCAAAAACAGCATTTTGGGGAGATACACTGCATTTATATGGCGAACATCTATATTTCATTTCTTCCCAGACAGGTAACTATTTTAAATTAGGTTCAACAACATGCCCCTTTCTTGGATCCGAGAACGATAGTACAATATTAGTTAAAGTCCCATATGAATTGGATACGGAGTATTCAAATATTACCGGATTAATTAATGGTATAAACCTTCAACAGGAAAGCTCTTTTAAGCTTACCTCACCGGAATTTATTTTCAATCCTGTTGAAGGAACTTGGGGAAATGTAATTACACTCGATGGACGTTTTAATACAATAGTATCAAGGAACTCAGTGTTTTTCGACGATATTAAGGCTTCAATTATATCCACTTCAAAAAATGAATTAAGGGTACTCGTACCAACCTCCCTGGAAAAGATAAAATCCGGACTGATTTATAAAGTCACACCATTTTCAGTAGTTGCAGCAGATTCTTTCAGACTTAAAGCTCCGCTCATAAATTCCTTTTCCCCTTTATCTGGAGCTAGTGGAGATGTAGTGACAATAAAAGGGAAATATTTCAGCCCAGGTAATACAGTAGTTAAGTTTGGGACAACCAACGGAGTTATAAACACAATGAATGATTCCACAATAAATGTAAAAATTCCTTCTGGCATAAACGGACTTTTAAAAATTAATGTGATAGTAAAACTGCAGAATATAACATCAAATGAAGAATTTAGTGTTACTAATCCTGTAATTTACAATGTATTTCCTCTCTCTGGAACATTTAACGATGAGATAACGATTACAGGAGATAACTTTGTTCCAACCACAGGCAGTACAACTGTTTCGTTTGGAGGTATTGACGCAGCCATAGTATCTTATACCAGTTCAGAAATAATCGCTCGTATTCCTCTTACAATGGATAGTATCCCAAGAACAGTCACAGTTTTGGCAGGCATTAACAGTACTATTTCATTGGAAAAGGTTACTCTCAATCCCCCACAAGTTAATTCTATTGCTCCTGCAGAATTTGTACCGGGCCAGGATATTGTTATATCAGGAGAAGGTTTTAATCCAACGGCCTCTAATAACAAGGTCTATTGGGATATTTATCCATTGGCTGTCAAGAGTTCGACGAAAAATGAGATAGTTGCAACATGGCCTGATATCCTGCCACGAGGTAATTATAGCCTTAAAGTAGCCTCAGGAGGTTATTTTAGATTCTCCCAGGAATATATAAGCAACAACTCTCAATTATTAAGAATCCCATCGCCTGATATTAGGACAAATTATACAACAGCTAATTACTCATTCATTTCAAACTTTGGGGCCGGTTTGAAGAACCATGGTTATATTGCTTCTCCTGCTATGAAGAAGCTCTACAGGTTTGATCCATCTGATTACAGCTGGTCTGAGGAGCCTGCCGGATATGCTCATACAACATCTCCTCACTGGGGAGCAGGCAGCACAATTCTTAACGATACCTTATATATAATTGGAGGTTATAACGGGAATTGCAATTGTATTAAAGCTTTCAGTCCGGAATATAATTCCTGGCAAATTAAAAATTCAGCTCTCCAGAGGTATGTAATTGCGTTTGCACTTAATAACAAAATATATTTTGGCTTAGACAAACAAATATCTCTTACCAACTTTTATGAAAGTGACCCATTGAATTCTTATACTCCAATAAGGAAAGGTGATTTTCCGACCAACTTACCCGGAGCGATTTCAGGTTACTTTTCATTAGGGGAAAAAGGATATGTTATATTTAGCAACAACCAGGTCTGGTTATTTGATCCTGAAAATCTTAATTGGACAAGAAAATCTGATTTCCCGGGACCTGAAAGGTATCATGGTGTTTCTTTTGTAATAGGAGAGTATGCTTATTTTGGCACAGGTAGAGATGGTAATAGTATTGAATATGATGACATCTGGAAATATAATCCAATCAATGATACCTGGGTACTTGCATTCAGAATTCCAAACGCAAGATTTGATGCTACTGCCTTATCTTTAAATGGTAAAGCCTACATTGGTTTTGGTTGGCATAGAACAAGTACCTCACAGGTAGATTATTTTGATTTCTACGAATTTGATCCCGACTACTCCTTAAAATAGCCTGAAATTTAAAGCGATGAGAAGATATTACACTTTATTACTTTTGGTAGTTATACTCCCCGGTATAGCCTCAGAGTTACATGCACAGTACAAACTCACCTTCGGGGACATAAATATTGAAGATCTTGTCATTAGACCATATCTCCCCGATCCGGGAGCTGACGCGGTGATTATTTCAGATATCGCCAGGGTTTCCCTTAACTATATAAGTGAATTCTATGTTGAGATGGAAAGGGATGTAAGGATCAGGATCATCAACAGCAACGGTTATGATTATGCCAATATTGAGATACCTTATAACAGCGAGGATGATGATATCACGAATTACAGGGCTTCAACATTTAACATCAGTAATGGTGAAGTGGTTGAGACAAAGATTGGTACTAAAGACTTTCTTACTGAAAAGTCCACGCCATCCACAACCATACTCAAGTTCAATTTCCCGGATGTCCACGAAGGATCTGTGGTAGAATATTCATATATAATAAAACTAAAAAATAATGCCGTTTATACCTTGATCCCGTGGGAATTTCAGTCGGACATACCAGT
>CAYQBZ010000096.1:0-9854 GCA_964415855.1 uncultured Rikenellaceae bacterium | reverse complement strand
CATACGTATGAATAGTGGTCCATAGTTACCAAAATCGGCGGGCCACCAATCCTGAGAGTTGGTCATCAGTTTATGAAGGTCTTTCTTAATAGCTTCCAGGTTCAGACTCCTGAATTCTTTGGCGTAGTTAAATTCTTCACCCATTGGGTTAGACAGGGAAGAGTGTTGCCGCAGTATATTCAGTTTTAACTGATTAGGCCACCAGTCGCGGTTTTTTGTACCGCCGGTTCCAACATTTTGTGTATGAGTTGCACCTGTAACAGGGCATTTGCTGACTTTATCCGGGTTATTTTCCATTTTATTTAATATGTATTAGTTTATAAATCCTTTTATATATCGTTTATCAATGATTCAGTAATTCATCGTAATAAATCGGGATTCTTTCTCCGGCGTTCATTATGTTCAGGTTATTTTCCGGCGTGTTTATTATCTGTAAATCTGCCTATTATCTGAAGTTTCATGTCTTCA
The DNA here is from genome assembly GCA_964415855.1 of uncultured Rikenellaceae bacterium. Taxonomy (GTDB): domain Bacteria; phylum Bacteroidota; class Bacteroidia; order Bacteroidales; family VadinHA17; genus LD21. The sequence continues at coordinate 9,386 of CAYQBZ010000096.1, read as the reverse complement.
ATTTTAAAGTTGGGAATCTTCTTTTTTTTCAGGTAATCTTCCAGTAACTTGTTAAGTTCATCGTCATAGAAATCTTCAATCCGGTCCGATTCCGAACAGTAGAGATGGTGATGTCTCTCAGGGATGGCATCATATCTCATGGAGTCTTTGTCTGTAAGTACCTTTTTTATTATACCTTTTTTTGTGAATGTTTCAAGGGTTCTGAAGATAGTTGTCAATGCTATTCCCGGGTGTGTCATTTTAAGATGTTCCGTAATTACGTCAACATCAGGGTGATTATCCAAAGCCATTATAACTTCAAGGATAGCAATTCTCTGGGGAGTTACTTTCAGTCCGTTTTGGACGAGTATTCTTATTACGGTTTTATTAGCCATGGGGTAATGATTGCAAGTGCCACAAAATCTCAAATGCTAAAAATTAGCAAATGCTAAAGTACAGCAAATGCTACAAAATAGCAAATGCTACAAAATAGCAAATACTAAAAATTAGCATTTGGGAGATATTAAAGTTACAATAAAAATCCTGTCATGTCAATAAACCCCCGCTTAAAAATTGGTGCTGGATTTAAATTAACCTTTCAGCTTCGCAAAATACATGGCAAATGAACGATACAGGAAGTGAGTCCATTTGCCGAATGGAACAATCACCACCGCCCACTGTACAAGAATGATAAGATGGAAGATATAAATCCATCCGTTGCTGTCTATAATCCCCGTATCAATAAACAACCTTACAATAAACGCAGTCAGTCCCATCAGAAATAACCAGATAACAAATAACCAGTCGGATGGCTGAGAATATTTGCTGATCTCCTTTTCCTTTTTAAACCGCCCTGACATGAAGTCTATTGTGACAATGAATATTACTGCACTCATAACATACCCGAACACTATGATGAGGGTATTCTCGTTTGAGAACCAGTCAAGAAAAACAGTGGTAAGCAATAAACCCAGGTACCCTATTACAAGTATGAAATGCTCAAACCATCTTAAGATGTTTTCATCACAGCCCAATGCCCTTTTTTGAGTGAACATGTGAACTATCAATGACCATAGGCCCTTCAAATAATTCATTAATGGGACATTGGCTTTTGGCTTTAAAATAGTGTACCACCACATCCTTATAATATTAGGTAAAAGGATAAATCCGAATACCGCAGCAATCGCCAGCATCTCAAATAAATGGCCGGTATGCATTATACTCTCAATATTGAATTGTGCTGAAAAGCTGTACGCCAAAACACCCAAAGCTGTGATTATAAATGCCGTTAACGTCAGCGGTAATGAACGGTATAATGAACCGGAAAGCCTTGTCCAGTCATACTCCGCGGTGAGCCATCGTCTCAGAGACATCATCAATTCACCCGGATTCGCTTCCTGGGGGCAATGAGTGCTGCACTCACCGCAATAATAACAAAGCCATGGTTTAAGAGAAGACTTTATATCATCCTTTAATCCCAGAACACTCAGCCGCAGCATTTCCCTGGGAAACGAATCCTCTTCCGTGGATAATGAACAGACAGCGGTACAGTTACCACAGTTGTAGCAGGCATTGAAATCAAATGCGCCATACTTTTTTAACTGTTTGCCAAAATCAGGGTCAATAGCAGCCATCATTCCTTTATTTTATAAGAGAAATATTCATCCATGTCATCGATCTTTCCGGCCTGTATATAACCATACTTCACCAGCGACATCACCCAGAATACTACTTCATCTTTTGGTCTGTTTGTCTTTTCAGTCAACTGGTCGATAGTCATCTCACCCTCACCAAGAGCTTCCAGTATTGCCTTCTTCATCTTGCTGAACTGTTTCATCTTCTCTTTTGCTCCTGACGATATTTCCCGCCTTTCTCTCAGGTATTTATAGGTCATCCCTTTCTCTTTTTCTTTTTCCATATCTTATTTCTAAATATGATTTTATCTGTAATTATAAGAGCTATACCTCTATTAATGCGTCTATCATGCTTTCAATCTCGCTGTCGGAATATGAAATTAAGTTAATGGCATTGACCTTGCATACCGGCAGGCACATACCGCATCCTTTACATACCGAATTATTAATTGCTGCTACATCCTTTTTCTCATCTTTCACCATCATGATGGCATCAAAAGGACAGGCATTGGCACATTCCCCGCACCAGGTACAAATGTCCTTTTCAACCAACGCAATTATGGGTTCAAGTGCCAGTTCTCCCTTACTCACATACGAGAAGGATTTGGTAGCAGCTGAGAGAGCAGAATTAACGGATTCCATTATGTTTTTCGGCCCCTGGCAGGCCCCGCTTATTGTTACCCCGTCAATAACCGTTTCCACCGGACGCAATTTCATATGAATCTCATTGAAAAAGGAATCACGGCCTTTTGGCAGCTTAAAGAGTGATGCAACAGTATTGTCAGCTCTTGGAACCATTCCCGTGACGAGAACAACAAGATCTGCCATGACTGATATTTCTCTTTTACCGGAGAGTATATCATTTATCGTTACAGTCGTTTTTACATCTTCACCTGATACGACAGGAGGATCATCCTCGTATGCCTGCATGTAAATATCCCCTCCTTTAAGGGATTCGCTGTAAAGGACCTCCTGTTTCCCGTAGGTTCTTATTCCCCTCGTGAAATGGTAGTTATTGACATTTTCAAATTTCTTTTTTACCTGTATTGAAGCATGGATAGCCGAGGTGCAGCAATACCGCGAGCAGAATTTATTATCCCCGTCGATCTGACGGCTCCCGACACAATATATATAAGCTATACTGCCTATATCCTTACCCCTGAATATCAGCTTCTTATCATTTATATCGATTATACGTTTAAATTGAGGCAGTGTTACTACATTCTCAAACTGATTATACCCAAACTCGCCATCAGATGGGGAATATGGATCGAAACCGGTAGCCATCAGCACCGAACCGACATTGATCTCAATTATCTCCTCTTTCTGTGAGAAGTCAACACTCTCGCATATCTTTTCACATTCACCACACCGGGTGCAATTTTTAATATCAATAACAGGGTATTGCGGGTATTCGCTCGGGAAGTTATGATACACAGCTTTCCTGCCGGTAATATTAAAATTGAATTCATCGGGCACTTCAACGGGGCATGCTTCAATGGCTTTCTGCAGGTTTCCGGCATTGCAATGTTCTTTAATGTACCGGGGAGTAATCTTAATTTTCAGCTTGAAATCGCCTATGCATCCCGTATTGGAAATGACTTCAGCTCCGGTAAGCAGTGTAATATTGTTCCTTTGTATTACATCTTCATACAGCTTGGTTACCACTTCCTTGCCGGTCTGGTTGGTTGTGAAAAGAACGTCCCACTGGGCAACCCTGCCACCAATAAAATGTTCTCTTTCAATAAGAGTAACAGGGCAATCCATGTCTGACAGTTCAATGGCCGCCCTCATTCCTGCAATTCCTCCGCCAATTATGGCAATAGCCTTTTTTGAAGGAATTTTAATTGGAATAAGTGGCTCAGCAAGACGGACTCTTGCAACAGCCGATTTTACAAGTTGAATTGCCTTTTCAGTGGCACCTTTTTTATTATCGGAGTGGGCCCATGAACCTTGTTCACGAATATTTGCATGTACATAGTTATATTTGTTCAGTCCGGCTCTTTCAGCAACCGCCCTGAATGTAAGCAGGTGTAGCTTGGGGGAACATGAGGCTACCACCATTCCTTCAAGGTTATAGTTTTTGATATCTTCTGCAATTTCCTTTTGACCGGAATCGCTGCAGGCGAACATGGTTGTTCTTGAAATGATTACCCCTTCTTCATTTTCAATTGATTGCCTGACTTTCTCAACATCAACATAATCGGAGATGTTACCGCCGCAATGACATATATAAACGCCTAATTTTCTGTTCATCATTTGCTGATTAAGTAACTTATTGCTTCAGAAGATGCTGCACCCGCAGATAGGATTGAGTCAGGGATATCCATTGGTCCTGTGGCGGTACCGGCAACGAAAACTCCTTCAATACTGGTTTTTGCAGGGCTGGATAAAGGGTCGGTCTGGTTAACAAAGCTGAAAGTATCAATTTCCAGTTGCCTGTCAGGGAAAAATGCTAATGTGTCAGGATTGGGAAGTACTCCCACAGAAAGGACCACAAGATCGTGCTCGGCCTCTTTTACAGTACTTTCATTAATATCTTCATAACGCAGTATCAGGTTCCCGTTCTCCTTCTCGGATATCTTGCCTATTTTCCCTTTTATGAAGTTTACTCCCATCCCTTTCGCCTGATCGTAAAATTCTTCAAATCCCTTACCAAACGATCTTATATTAAGGTAATAGATTGTGACATCTGCCATAGGGAGGGCTCCCATTAGCAATTGTGCCTGCTTAATTGAATACATGCAGCATATCTGTGAGCAGATCGGATTCCCTACAGTCGCATCCCTCGATCCGGTGCAAAGCACATAGGCAATCCTGTCCGGCATCTTGCCATCGCCTGGTCTCAGAATGGTATGAAATGGCCGTGTGGGAGCAAGGTGTCTTTCCATTTGCATGGAAGTAATAATGTTCTTGTACCTGCCATATCCATAGCGCGGAATTTTCAGCGGATCGAACAGGTTAAAGCCTGTTGCGATTACAACTGTCTTCACGCTGATATGATATTCGAGATCCTCCTGTGTGAAATCGATACATTTTGTGGGACATGCTTTTTCACATGCTCCGCATAAAGTACAGTTTTCAATATCTATCGCAGCTATTCTTGGACTGGCAATACTGAAGGGTATGTAAGCTGCTTTTCTTCCGACCATGTTATACTGGTACTGGTCATTAACAAAAACAGGGCATGCCTGTTCGCACAGCTGGCATCCGGTACAATCATCAGCAACGACGTAGCGGGGATGCCGGATCATTTCTATACCAAATTTGTTATCAGTAGTTTTAATAATTTTTTTCACCTCACTTTCTGTGAAGATCGTTATACCTGGATGCCTGGATATCTCAGATACTTTAGGAGTTGTTATACAGGCCGAACAGTCAAGTGTTGGGAATACTTTACTGAGTAAAATCATTTTGCCGCCAATAGACAGATCTTTCTCGGCTATAAGTACTTTGAATCCATTATTGGCCATATTCAATGCGGCCTCTCCACCTGCAATACCACCACCGATCACAAGTGCGTCAAAAGAGATATTCATTATTTTCTCACTCATAATCAGGCGCCGGAATTTTTCAGTAAATAATCATTAAAGCTCTTCATCTGCTTTACAAATGATTCGCTGCAGACAGAGCATATGGCAGCCATTCTCAAACGGGCCGGCTCTATATTCTTTTCTTTCATAAGTTCATGAGTCTGGCTGACAATTTTTCCTGTTTTTTCAGTGCATGATTCACCATAGGGGCAGTCGCTGCCATCTGCAGCAATAAATACTCCGTCAAATCCTTTATCAAATGCATGCAGTATCCAGCGTGACTTTATCCCACTTGAGCATGGAACAGATATAGTATAAACCGTTGCAGGATAATGTAGTTTAAGTAATCCCGCCATATCGATGGCGGGATCGGATATTTTTTCAGTAGAAAATACCAGGATTTTAGCGTTTTTAAAATTCAAGCCTGCCATCCTGGATACTATTTCTTTTGCATGAAAACCCTGAAAAATCCACTCTCTTCTACAGTCCCAAGGTATTCATGACCCTGTTTGGCACACCATTTCGGAAGATCTGTTTTTGTCCCTTCATCGGCAGATAATACCTCCATTGTATCTCCCGAACTGATAGTACCGATAGCTTTTTTTGCTTCGAGCAGAGGCCCGGGACATGCTGTCCCACGGGCATCAACTACTTTGGTTGCCTTCAGTGTTTTTAATTCTTCTTGTGTCATTTCTAAATATTTTTAAATAAACCGTTAAAATATAATCCTGATAAGAAGCAGATGTATGGGACATATCAGATAAACAGGTTAACATCAGCCTCCTGGGCCGCAGTTATATACGCACCTATTCCACAGATGTCATCGGCGATGTCGATAAAATCATCCAGTTTTTCAGCTCCCCAGACCTTTCCGGCCAGACCGCATACATGTATCTTAACATCGGTAATTGATTTGGCTTCCTTGAAAAATTCCACCCATGTTTTTACCTTAAGATTTTTCAGTGATTGCAGGAATTCTTCCTTCAGGCTGGGATTTTCAGCCATTTGCAACTTATCGGGATTATCCCCGATATCTTTTCTGAATGCCCTGGCACCCTGCAACAAAACATAGATATCCACTTTCATATCATCAGCTGCAGCTCCGCTAAGGATAATACCGGCAGCAGTAAGTTTATCAACACTTCCGGAATACAGCGCAAGGCATAATTTCTTATTTTCCATAGTTAAATTTTTTTATTGTTAATTAATTAACAAAGAAAATGAATGATTGATTTAAAGCAGTTATATTAGCTGTGCGGTTGGATATTATATTTTGTGATATATCTCACAAAAACTAAATTTAGGGCATGAAAACAGAATGTAAATTATGCAGTATAAAATCTAAAGCTGCATTGACTCTTTCCGATTCGGAGATCGAAGAACTGTCACTTAACTGTGCTAAGGTCATTTTCGCCAAGGGAGATACTGTGATTAAGCAGGGAACATTTTCAACGAATGTGGTATACCTGAGGAAGGGACTGGCAATGATACATATAGCAGGTCCGTACCACGAACAGATTGTGCGGCTGGTAAAGGCTCCAAGTTACCTTGGACTGCCGACAACATTCGGTGATAAGATTAACCAGTACTCTGTTACAGTAGTTGAAAAAGCTGAAGTATGTTTTATAGATATTAAAGCTTTTCGTTTTCTGCTTGGTCAGAATCCTGATTTTTCCTATGAGATTATTATGGAATTATGCGGGAAGGAACTTGAGATATTCTCGCGATGTGCAAATCGTACACAGAAGCAAATAAGGGGGAAAATAGCAGATGTTCTGTTAGAGATGTCGGAACAGATATACAATTCAAAGACTTTTATAATGCCCCTCAACCAGGAAGATATAGGAAACCTTGTGGATTCGTCCCGGGAGAGTGTGAGTCGAGTTTTTGCAGAATTTGAAAGGGATGGAATTATCAGGATACAATACAAGAATATTGAAATTCTGAATTACAAGTCACTGTTTTTGATCAGCTCAAATGGTTGATCTTCTGCAGTTGTCAAGGCTTGTTTAAGATGCCGGAGCAGATGGTCGGCATAATGGGCAGAGATTAAGGATAGTATTCTCCGTTCAGGACAATGCTGAACAGAACATATTTCTAAATCAGATATCTTATTCATAACTTTGTAAGGGATTATGTTTGTTTGATTTTTATTCACCACATTATTGGCTATTTGTGAATTATCTGAATCTTCAAACATCTTCAAAAAGATTATTATATTATTTATATCATTTTTGCCACCAGCGAAATACTTTTTGATAATAATTAAATACAAATATGGTGCTTAACCGTACAAAGGGTTTGTCTAATATTAATATCCTATAACAAATTTGTGAAATGGACAGATATTTAATAAAAACGAACTGTTTTGAATGCCATGCAAAATCTGATTGTTTTATCCAACGAACAAAGAATGCGGATGAGTTTTATAAATTAAATAAAACCCAGATTATCTATAAAAAAGGAGAGACAATTATAAAAGAAGGGACCCATGTGACAAATATACTATATGTATTGGATGGTTTAGTTAAAGTATATATAGAAGGACCGGATAAAAATATTATCATAAAACTGCTTAAATCTGATGATTTTATTGGATTGACTTCTCTGTTTGGCGATGATACTTATTACTTTTCTGCCTGTTCATTAAAAGATACCCGCATTTGTGCAGTTGACATAGATGCTATTAAAGATCTGATTACGCAGTGCTGTGAATTTACCCGTGAACTATCCAACTGGTATTGTAAGAATTATAACATTATGCTGACGAAGTGCCTCAATTTGGGTCTCAGGCAACTGAACGGTAAGCTTGCAAATACCTTATTGTATCTGAACAGGGAAGAATTTAAGGAAATCGATATTTTTTCTTATATAAGCCGGAAAGATCTGGCCGAATTGTCCGGGATGTCCATGGAGAGTGTTGTCAGGATCTTAGCGGATTTCAGCAATGAAAAAATAATTGAACTAAAAGGTAAGAAAATCGAGATTAAGGACCTGGAACGATTAAAGGTTATTAACCAGAAGGGTTAATATCCGTATCGCCTTATTCTTTCCTGGTGTAATTAAAGCTTAAAACTTACGGAACTACACAGGACACTAAAAGGTCCGCACAGGATAAATTTTATTTATCTGCTCAATAAATAATTTGACAAATCTCAATGCATTCTTTGACGGCAAAGTCTCTAACATACTAATAATTAATGATATAAGATGCGTACATTTGTATAAGAGATGTTCTACACAATTATATTATTTAGAAATTATAATATCATTAATAAAAGGGAGGAGATTAGCAATGTATAAACAAAAAAGTGAAATAATTGAGCAAATTCAATCTTATCATGAACAGGTCGCCAGACTATACTATGATATTTATGAAAAAGTCGAAGACAAAGAGATAAAATCGTTAATATATGATCTCTACAAACATGAGAAAGATCGTGGAAAATTCCTTGAAAGGCATAAGAAAATTGCTGAATCAATGAATTGCTGGTTAGATTTTCCATGTGATAAGTTATCTAATCAAATAACTGATTGTTTCAGGAACAATATCAATCCCGGGTCTGACATGACCATGGAAGATCTGATAAAGATTGAATTATTCTTTGACGATTGCCTTATTAAGCTGTTCAATATTCTGGCATCGGAGAATGAACTGAATGAAACCTTTGCCAATACATTTTATTATATGCTGAAGAAAACAAAAAAAGAACAGACGATACTTGCGGACATGCTTTATAACTTAAGGAACGATCTGCACTCTGCTATATCAGTTCAAGCTATTTGACTTCATTGATGTATATAACTATATATTGAATGAATTGAAGGACAGACTTCTATGCAGCTTTGCCAGTTTATGGCGGAACCTTATCAGGAAACATCTCCTGGCTGAATATTTATACTGATCCCGGAATCCAATCTCCTGTCTTTTAACTGTTAAAAATCATTCCTGATTTGTTAATGATGCTCCTGTGCTACAAATCAATGATTGCGCAATTGAATTATGACAGGAATTAAGTTGAAATAAATCAATTTCATTTTCGCTGCGGATGACACAACTTAATTTGCAAACCGGCTTTTCATGTATACCTTTGCATAAACTTATTTTTAAAATGGGCAACAAAGAATCCGTGACAACAAAATGGCTCGATGAGATGGCCTTTGAAGCCGAAATAAACGGGCACAGGATAATAATAGACGCTGTCCCGGAAGCAGGCGGGAAAAACAGGGGTCCGCGTCC
>CAYQBZ010000095.1:0-9856 GCA_964415855.1 uncultured Rikenellaceae bacterium | reverse complement strand
ACCACGACCCTACAACACCCGCTATGATCCGGATGACGGATCTGTGGTTGACTGGTAGTTATTATTTTTTATTTCCGGGAATAAATGTATTACATGGATCAGCCCGGTTCCTGATCCATGCCGGTATTTCCATTACCTGAGGAGTTAGCAGGCTGCTTAGAAAAATTAATCACAGGCCTCTTACCAACTTTCCCTGAGTTTAATTGTTTATGATATTAATATTATCATTATAATCTGTAATTATGGCTCAGAAAACTGTCTTCGATAAGAATAACTGGAACACTGTAATAATAGGTGCAGGCCAGGCCGGACTGGCTACAGGCTACTACCTGAAAAGAGCTGAGCAGGATTTTATAATACTGGACAAAAATAAGAATGCCGGAGAATCGTGGAGTGAGCGTTGGGATTCATTAAGACTTTTTACTCCTTCGCATCACGACAGTCTGCCGGGAATGCCTTTCCCGGGTCCAAGGGGAGAATTGCCAGGGAAGGATCAGATGGCCGGATACCTGTCAGCATATGCTTCGCTTTTTTCCCTGCCGGTCCAGTATAATGTAAACGTCGATCATGTTTCATCATATGATAATAAATTCGAGTTATCCTTTTCTGATGGAAAATTAACCGCCGATAAGGTGGTAGTTGCAACAGGTACGCATCCCTACCCGCGTATACCAGCATTTGCATCCGGTCTTAAAGCTGATATTTTTCAGATCCATTCATCTCTTTACCGAAACCCAGCGTTACTGCCCGGTGGTAATGTACTTGTTGTAGGAGCAGGAACCTCAGGTCTGGAGATAGCACTGGAAGTTTCACGAACGCACAAAACCTACATTTCCGGGAAGCCAACCTTTCATATACCGGATAATGTTTTCAGGTTTGCCGGGGAACTTTACTGGTGGTTTGCAAGCAATATTCTTACTGTTAAAACTCCTGTTGGCCGTAAAGCCAGAAAACATATTATAAATGGAGGTGGTCCGCTCATAAAGATATCGGCCGGCGACCTTAAAGCAGCAGGAGTTGTTCCCGTTCCGAGGATAACAGGTGTAAATGGCGGCCTTCCACAATCAGAAGACGGAAATACTTTCGAAGTATCTTCAATTATCTGGGCTACAGGGTACAGGCCTGATTTTTCCTGGATCAAACTGGATATGCAGGATACCTCTGGCTGGCCAGTTACAAATCGTGGAGTTTCAACATCATGTAAAGGATTGTATTTTAATGGCATGCCTTTTCAGTATGGCCTCACCTCCGGACTTGTCGGAGGTGTCGGACGCAATGCGAAATATATATCTGATCATATCTTAAGACACTGATCCCTGCTTTCCGGACAAAACTGCCGGTATCTGCACCGGAATAAGCCAGGCTGTAATTGCACCGAAGATGCCATTTGATACTGTAACTTCGACAAAATGATATACGCTAACTCCCGATGGCACTAAAGGATTCGGATAGAACAGCTGGACTGTGGGTATAAGTCCCAGTATAAGGGCAGATAAGATTACAAGTTCCCTCCTTCCTCCTGTAAAACCTCTGAAAAGAGGGACAAGACAGCCTATCCATAAGAATCCCCTGCAGTACTGGAAAAGGTAACTCGGGCATATCGATCAATGAATTTCGCCACTGACAGAACAGACTACTGAGCTGTTCCGGTCCGCCGTATAAAGCCCGGAACAGGAATCATGAATTCATCATGGATCATATTTTGTGAGCAACCATCTGACTCAATCCAGTTTCAAATTCCCTTCTCGATATATTTTCAAAACCCGCAGCATTTAGCATCCCTGTAACTTCCTCTTCTGTAAAGCAATCCCCGCCTTCCGTACCTACCAGCATATTTATTGCAAAAACAGTGCCCGATACCGGTTGCGTCCTTTCATTGTTCATAATCCAGTCCTGGATAACGATCGTGCCGGTATTATTCAATGAGTTAAAACACTTTTTTATTAAGCTCCGGTTTATTTCCAGGGGATTGCTGTGAATGACTGCAGACAAGAATACCATGTCAAATCCTGAAGGCAGACCATCTGTCGTATAGTCGCCTTCAAAAGTTTTTATTTTACCTGAAAAACCTTCTCTTTCAATAAATCCTTTTGTTATGGGTATAACATTTGGCAGGTCAAAGACCGTTGGTTCAACCTCACTTTTTTTGTTGATAAATTCCATGGAATAAGCTCCGGAACCGCCGCCTACATCCAGGATTGTTTTAATACCTGAAAGATCAATATCTGCAAGCTGTTGTGGTGCCTGTTTCTTTGCCCTGTCGCGCATAGCAGTAATAAAAGAGGTGAGCCACCCGTCTCCCCTGTCGTTAATCTCTGCCCTATGAGCAGCCTTTCCAGACCTGACAACCTGTGTCAGGTTACTCCAGGTGTTCCAAAGATGGTTTGTGTGCATCAGGCCCCCGAAATAATCCGGACCTTTCCTGGACAGGTAAGAAAAGCTTTCAGATGTATTATAGAACAGGCCATCCTGCTTAGTCAGGATGCCCAGGGAGACCAAAGCATTCATAAGACGGTCGCAGGCATGTTCATCAAGCTTCAACTTATTCGCCAAATTAGCGCTTGTATCACCGTTGTCATCAATATTTGTAAAGATATCTAGCTCAAACCCGCTCAATAATATCCTGCTCTTCTGGAAAGCCGCAGCAAACTCCCTTATCTTATCTGGATTCATCATTATCTTAAAATTTAGTAGAAACAAATTTAAAGACATTACATCAGAAAAGCGAATAAATTCAAAATGTGTAAATTTGGAACAGTAAAATAAACATATCGGAATAACTTAAAGACTCTAAAGATGGAATACGTGAGGTTCGGCAACACAGGAATGAAAGTATCGAGAATATGCCTTGGGACCATGACCTATGGCAAACCGACTGACAGGTGGCAATGGGTATTGAAAGAAGAAGAGAGCAAACCCTTCATTAAAAAAGCACTGGAACTCGGGATCAATTTTTTTGACACAGCAGATATTTACTCGTACGGTACCAGTGAAGAGGTTTTAGGATCAGCACTTAAAGAATATGCCAAACGTGATGATGTAGTTATAGCTACCAAGGTTTTTAATCCAATGAGCAAGGCTCCCAATGACGGGGGGCTTTCCCGGAAACATATCATGAATTCAATCGATAACAGCCTGAGAAGACTGAAGACTGATTATGTGGACCTTTACCAGATCCACAGGTGGGATTATAATACTCCTGTTGAGGAAACTATGGAGGCTCTGCACGATATTGTTAAAGCCGGTAAGGCTCTGTATATTGGTGCATCATCGATGTACAGCTGGCAGTTTGCTTTAGCTTTGTATACATCTGACATACATGGATGGACACGTTTTGTATCCATGCAACCTCATTATAACCTGATCTATCGTGAAGAAGAAAGGGAGATGCTGCCCCTTTGCCAGGATCAGAAGATAGCAGTGATACCATGGTCACCACTGGCCAGGGGCTTGCTTACCGGTAACAGGTCGAAGGAAAGGAACGAAACATTCAGAGCTAAAACAGATGAATTCGGAAGGATCCTGTACAAAATGGATTCTGATTTTGACATTATAAACCGGCTGACCGACACAGCATCTCAAAGGGGAGTGCCAAGCGCACAAATAGCACTGGCATGGATGCTAAGCAAACCTTTGATCACCTCGCCTATCATAGGAGCAAGCAAACCGGGTCATCTTGAGGATGCTGTGGCTTCCCTTGATATAAGGTTAACAGATGATGAAACAGCATACCTCGAAGAACTTTACCAGCCACATCCTGTTGCGGGACATGTTTAATGATTAATTGGTTTTTGCAGGGTTCCCCTTCAGGATAAACCTGTCATACAAAAACAGAAAAAGGCTTCCTGCAACAGCTATCCCGGTAAAAAGAAACCAGATGTTTGAAGGATGGTAGGTATCCCAAAGGAACTGGTTAAGCCTGCCAGAATCCATGTTCATAAGTCCCTGGGCCTTCTGGAAAAACTCATTCTGGGTAAGCCCATCCTGACTCAAAATCAATCCCTTATCGGCCAGGGCCCTGGAGAGAAGAGTATACTTATCGGCAATTATCTCGAAAGGTTTGCCCGAAATCCATCCTGCAGCAAAATGTCCCAGGGCAATAGGCAGAAAAGATGTTCCCATGTATAGTGCCTTCTTATCCGAAGGAGCTATTCGTCCCACATACTCGGTATATTTAGGTGACGCAGCCATCTCCCCTATTGCGAATATCAGGACACCAAGAATTACCAGCCAGGGATTCTGGGTGAAGAACATAAAAAGCAGTCCTGCTCCCAGGATAGTTATCCCGGTTATCATCGAATGAAGAGGTTTCAGCTTCATACTCTGCGAAGAGATATATATCTGCAGTACGATTATAAAGAAGGCGTCCAGGCTGGTTACGGTCGGAGCTGTAATTGTTCCCGGTGCAAGCCCGAAAAAAGCTGAAAGGCTGTCCATATCAACCCACTGGTCGAGAAAGACCGGGAAGGAGTAGTAAAGCTGGTTGAAGGCAGTCCAGAAAACTGCCATGATAAGCAGAAACAGGTCATAGCGCCAGTCTGTAAGGGTATCATATATGTTCCTGAAAGCTATACCGATATTCTGAACGAAGGTCTTGTCTGATGGTTCCCTGTCGGGTTCCCTGTAAAAGAAGAAAACAAAAATATAGTTAATTGCAATAGTGAGGATCGACATAAGGAAGACCAGGTTCCAGTCAACCTTATAAAGGAATCCTGCAATAAAAGGGCCGATAAAACCGCCAATATTAATCATCATATAGAATATCCCGAAACCAACCGATGAGGTTTCTTCATCCGTGGTCTTGGCTATAGTCCCTGAAATAATAGGTTTAAAAAGGGCTCCTGCCACAGCCAGGAAAATATAGGCTGCAAAAACCATAGGAAACGATTCGAAGGTGCCCACCATAAAATACCCTGCTATGTAGGCTGTAAACGACAGAATAAGTACCTTTTTAAATCCTATCCTGTCAGCAATGGCACCAGTAACGAGAGGAAGGAAGTACAGCAGCATTGATCCGGTTCCAATGATGGCGCCTTTCTCAACCTGTGTGAATCCTAGCGCCCCGGTGTCTTTTGACAGTGTAAGGTACAGGGCAAAGGCGTTATAAAACCCATACCATGCCCACCGTTCAAAAAGTTCCATGAAATTGGATATCCAGAATACCCTGGGGAATTTCTTCAATACTTTACTCAGGTTGCTCATCTCAGTTCAGGATAAAATAAGCGTTAAATATAGTTTTTTCTCAGAGGTTTCAGATACGTAACCATCACATTCAGGATTATTCGCACCATTAGAAAGGTCACATTCAGAGTATCCCTTCAATGAGTCCTCCAGATAAATCCTCTTCAGAACCCGGTTGCAAAAATAGAAAAGAATTTGTCTCCAAGTTCCCACCATTCACTCATGGCAGCCCTTGCAAAATCGTTCGTATAGTTTGTCAGAAATTCACGGCATTTTTCCGATCCGGGATTTCCGTTTTCATCTTTAGCAGAAGATTTCACCTTTTCTGAATTATATAATTCAAGAGCCCTCTTTTCAATCATGGGAAGCTCTTCAAAGGCTTTGTCCTCAAATCTTTTTACTCCATCCTCAATATACTTCCGGGTAACACCCCATTTAATCTCGGCCAGCCTGTTGGTTCGTCTGAACTGCCATACAGCAGCATCTTCGCGGTATCTTTTCTGACCACAGATCCCGAAACCGGGTGGTAAGGAGAGAGTCCCGGCATAGATCGGGATCCTTGGACTTTCAGCCGGATTGTCAAAGGAGAAGAATGCAACGCCGCCTATTTCATCCGGCAACCAGTCTCGACACTGTATTACCTGGGAATATGAACAATAAGGTACCGCAATAGTCCGGTAATTCGGTACAGTTCCAGGTTCCAGGGTGTTCAGCATATTTATCATCTCATAGCTCATCCAGGGACTTGCCACAGGATTTTTAACCGGTGGTGTCTGAGTTCCCTGGGCAGTCTGACCATTTCGCCCGGTACTGTTCATTAAAAGATTTTTAGTCGGATCAAATTCAGTTCCCTCATATGTTTCACGATAATATTTCATTATATCCCGAACGCTGACTTTCTTATCAGGTTTTACGGAGAAAGGCAGTTCATCAGCATCCATCGACAGGTTCAACGAAGGAGCCATCGTGCTCAGAACGTAAAATTCACGGGTGGAGAAGGCTTTCGACCATCCGCTGTATGCTTTCCAGAAAATAAACGGTTCACCACTTTCAGGATTAAAATATCCAAGTTCGGTGGCCAGCGATATAACATTCCCGGAAGCCATATAATAATCGGGATTCTTAAGATCCAGTCTGCTGATCCTGGGTATATTGGCAGATACTCCTACATGGTCGTCAGGTATTCTTGCAGCAGCCCAGACTGCTGAATTATATTTACTGCCTGCTCCGAATATTTCGAACTGCCAGACCTCTTTCTTATCAGCCACCGTAAGGCATTCCCCTGAATCGCCATATCCGTATTTTTCAGCCAGCGATCCCATGAGCTTAATAGCCTCACGGGCATTTGTGCACCTTTCCAGGGCGATCCTCTGCAATTCCTCTATCAGGAACAATCCATCCCTGTTTCTGAGCTCACGTCTGCCTACTATAGTTGTCTCACCCATAGCCAGCTGCTTCTCATTCAGGCAGGGGTAGCTTACATTTAAGTAAGACCAGGTCTCGGCAACCTGTGGAATTTTACCTTTTACTATAACGTTTCTCGTATCCCAGGGAGTTTCTGTGTGCATCGTTCCCCATTTTATTTCAGTTGTTTCCCCGGCAGGAAACCTTTTATGAGGGACAATGTTGAGCCATGTCCTGTAATTCCCGTCACAACTTTGACAGGTAATAACAGAACCATCGGTGGTTGCCAGCCTGCCCGCCATTATACTCGTGCAGGAAGCTTCCTCATTACTTAACTGGATAAACTGGGCTGATGTGATGCCGGGCATTATTAACGCCAGTAATATCATCACAATAACGGATTTCCGGATCTGATGGCTTTTCATAGGTTATGCATTTGGCTTCAGTGTCAAAAATATACAGCGATTATATTAAACTACTCAGGCATTACCAGGAGTAATTCATAAATAAAATGAACCTGTAGTTTTTATATTGTATCAATAGTTTCATCTGATCGATAACTTCCCGGTAAATTTAAGATCAATATTATAATCTCCATGGCATACCTGGCACTTATCAGGAGACTCCAGGTTCCCCGATTCGCCCGGTTGGGATCCGGGAAAGAAAAAATCCTCAATTGTCGTTGGTACGACAAATGCTAAAAAGAATATCGGTACCACAATAAAGAAAAGAAGCCTGGCACGTTTCCCGGAAAAATAAAATCTCATTTTTACCATCTGCAAATCCATTAAGGTAATTATTCATTGATGCAGGGATAATCACCGGACCTCATCAGAAATTTTATAATAAAGCAAAAGATAAGAATATTTCACCTGATCTCAAACTTGATTTATGTTTTTTATCCTGTGCAGTAAACCGGCAGGGATAAAAAAAACTGACTATATTACATACAGTCAGTCATCTATGCATGAGTTCATTGAAATAACTACTGAAACTTCAGAGTATCCAGACTGGTAATTTTTCCTCTTTCAACCATGATATCTTTCAATGTACTGTCGCTAAAAGGAGCCAATGGCATGAATTGCAGCTCATAGGTTCCTTCCGGCAGTCCCCGGAACATGAAATTCCCGGATAATGTATCGGCGAATGACGAAGATGTGTCATCAGACGCGGAAATAGCCAGGATAACCGGACGTGCATCGACAGGGGAAACCACTCCTTCAATGATACCGGAAACAGCTTCGGTGAAGACCTTAATGACGGGCTTAAGATTATATTTCCCATTCCCGGTCTTTACAATAGACTTACCTGCATCAAAATCAATCAGATATTCATACGCTATACCCGGAAGAAATTCCTGGTGGATATTCAGTTTCAGTCCTGACTGTTGTGCGCCGGGAGTCTTTAGATCAACAGAAGAATCATCTATAAGCAAAGAGTTATTTTCACCAAGTATCAGTCTCACCTGACTGAGCGTACCGGCAGGAATCTCCTGGTCAACGAGTAAAGTATCTTTTCCGTTAGCGAAATCAAGAAGGTTATAAATACCGGTATTGGTTTCAAGATCAATAATAGAATCATTTATAATGGCCTGAACTCCAACAATATCAATATTTACCTCATCATATCCGCCCGGTGCATCCGTAAGGCGAAAAGTAAGCCTGGCTGTTTCAGCAGCTCCATCATCGAATTCACTGGTCTTGCTGCAGCCAATTATTAAAGCTGTTATTATCGCAAATATCCCTAAGGAAGTGATTTTCGTTTTCATAACTTCATTTTTAGATTGTGCGTTTCAGTGAGGTTCAAAGTTAATAAAAACTATGCAGAGTCCTGAAAAAGGCAGACAAATAATTAACTTTATGGAGATAATAAAAAAATGTAAGGAAACAGATTTGAGATGGATCGATTAATTGATAAATCCACCGATCAGAGATTTTCCTCGAGACTGGGACTGATACTCAGCGCTCTGGGAGTGGCTGTCGGAACCGGTAATATATGGAGGTTCCCAAGAATTGCTGCCCGGAGCGGGGGTGATACCGGGGCAGGTGCATTCCTCATCGCATGGTTTTGTTTCCTGTTCCTCTGGAGCATCCCTCTGATTATTGCCGAATATGCCTCAGGCAGAAAACACCGCTCCGGTGTTGTAGGTGTATTTATAAAAAGCATGGGAGCAAAATTTACCTGGATAGGATCATTTGTGGCTTTTGTACCACTGGCAATTACCTTCTTTTATTCAGTTGTTGTCGGCTGGTGTATTTATTATTTTGTCTTTATGGCAATCCATCCACTGCCTGAGAATTTTGAAACGGCAATGTCAATATGGGATAATTACCAGACCAGCGCATGGCCGCTGGCAACTCATGCTGCTGCTATATTGTTTGGTGCTTTTGCCATATGGAAAGGCATAAGCTCGATTGAAAAGGTAAATAAGATTCTAATCCCATCACTTCTTATCATAGTGCTTATTAGTGTTGTCAGGGCCGTTACCCTGCCAGGGGCTGGAGAAGGGCTTGCATACCTTTTTACTCCCGACCTGAAACAACTCGGCGATCCGAAAATATGGCTGGACGCTCTCACACAGAATGCCTGGGATACCGGTGCAGGATGGGGACTCTTCCTTACCTATGCTGCTTATATGAAAAAGGAACATGGTGCTGTCGGAAACGCCTTCCTCACAGGGATAGGCAACAACACAATCTCACTGCTGGCGGGAATTATGATCTTCGGAACAGTATTCGCAGTACTGAAACACGAAATGGGGATGAATGATATACAGGTACTGGATATCATGAAGACAAGCGGCCCGGCGTCTACAGGACTGACTTTCATCTGGATGCCCCAGCTGTTCAATAAAATGTTCGGGGGAGGTTTGTTATCGGTTCTTTTCTTCCTTGGGCTGACATTTGCCGGATTCTCGTCGCTAATCGCCATGCTTGAGCTGCCTTCCCGGGTCATGGTCGATGCAGGCCTGAAGAGGAACAGGGCAATAGCTGTAATAGTTGTCCTGGTGTTCCTTTTTGGTATCCCTTCAGCCAGGAACCTTAATTTCCTGAGTAACCAGGACTTTGTGTGGGGAGTTGGTCTAATGATCTCCGGTGCGATGATTGCTGTAATGATAATGAAACAGGGAGCGGGCTTGATGCGAGAGGAGATCAATGCCGTGGAAGGAGACAGGAAAGTAGGGAATTGGTGGATTTATATCATTAAATGGTTCATTCCCGTTGCTGCGGGAATATTACTGATCTGGTGGCTGGCCCAGTCATTTGTGCCA
>CAYQBZ010000094.1:0-10023 GCA_964415855.1 uncultured Rikenellaceae bacterium | reverse complement strand
AAGCCCGCATTTATACCCCAGTTTAACGAACATATGGTACAGGAGTGTTGCAATAGTTGTCTTTCCGTTTGTGCCTGTCACTCCTGCCAGTTTGAGAGAACCTGAAGGATTGTCAAAATAATTGGATGCTGCCATTCCAAGGGCCTTTGCAGAATCGGGGGTACAGATCCAGC
Organism: uncultured Rikenellaceae bacterium; assembly: GCA_964415855.1. GTDB lineage: Bacteria > Bacteroidota > Bacteroidia > Bacteroidales > VadinHA17 > LD21. The sequence continues at coordinate 9,850 of CAYQBZ010000094.1, read as the reverse complement.
AAACATCTTCATCAGGAGTTTCAGGCAGGTTTTCGCATATTATTGCACTGGCACCGGAAGTAATTGCAGCCTCAATGAAATCATGCCCATCCAAGTTATGTCCTTTCACGGCAACAAAAAGGAACCCGTTCTGTACCTTACGGGAATCAAACTCAATACCCGAAATATCAGGATTTTTGCATCCCGTAACAGATACAATATCAATACCCTTCAATATGTCTTCAACCGCTTTCATATCACATATTCAACTGAAGGGATACCACAGACCCTTCAGTATACCTGGCACCATGCTGTGGCGACTGCCTGATAACCTTTCCTCGTCCTGTGTACCTTACCCTGAGACCTGAGTTCTCAAGGAGATACATTGCATCTCTAAGGGTCATACCCCTGACATCCGGGACAAGGCCCTTCTCAAGCTTAACCCCTGACAAACTTACTGTGTCGCCGCTCTCTCTGGTAACAACCCACTCATCATCAACTGTTCTCCTGTTTCTTACATTAAGATCCCTGAGCACTTCATTTATATCGGCCCGGTACCCGTTACCGGTTTCAGGGGCTTCCGCGATAACCTCCTCAGGTTCCGGCGGCCTGTAATCACGGAAAAAATTGGTGGCATAGACCTTATCGGAGATTTCCTTGAAGACCGATCCGGCAACAAGGTTACCGTAATAGACACCGTTTGAGGGAGCATTTACGACCACTATGCAAGAATACAGAGGATTCTCTGCCGGAAAGTATCCGACAAAGGAAGCCTGGTAAGATATCCTTGCTCCCTGGCGATATCCCAGATTATTTTTAGCTATTTGTGCAGTACCGGTCTTACCTGCAATCTTATAATTGCTGTTCTTAAGGTTCATTGCAGTCCCATGCTCAACCACGCCCTCCATCATCTTTTTGGCCTTCCTGATCGTAGACCGTGATGCTATCGAGTTAATGATCACCTCGGGTTCAAAGCTTTTAACAATCATACCGTTCCTCATTATTGAGGTAACGAAGCGCGGACGCATCATCTTCCCGTCATTTGCAACAGCATTATAAAATGTAAGTATCTGAAGAGGTGTCATCTGAACCTCGTATCCATGCGACATCATGGGAAGGGAAAGGCCTGACCAGAACTTGTCGCCGGGGTACCTTATCAGGGGCGTTCCTTCACCTTTTATCTGGAGATCAAGCTTACGGTTAAGCCTCATTGCATAAAGCCTGTTAACAAATGCCTTTGGATTATCCTTATAATGATCTGTTATAAGCTTGGATGTTCCCACATTGGATGACTTCTCAAAAACTTCCCTGACGGTAATCTTACCATATCCTTCTTCTCTTGTGTCCCTGATAACCTTATTGTAAAATGTTACACTGCCGGTACCTGTATCCACGATATCTCCGGTATCAATAACCCCATCTTCCAATGCTGCCATCAGCACGGGAAGCTTAAAGGTCGAACCGGGTTCGGTACTCTCCCCTATTGCATAATTGTATGTTTCGTGATAACCGCCATCCTTACCCAGTTCCAGGTTAGCAATGGCTCTGATATCACCTGTTGCCACCTCCATAAGTACAGCACAGCCATGGCTTGCGTTATGTTTACGGAGTTGATTAAGCAGCGCTGTTGATGCTACATCCTGCAAATCAATATCGAGTGTTGTAACAACATCATTTCCGTCTTTTGATCTCACGCTGCCACGACTGTCAACATCTATCCAGTCACCTCCGGTAAGTCTTTGCTTAACGGATATCCCGTTCTTCCCGGACAGATAATCATTAAAAGCTCCTTCCACACCTACCTGTGTGCCATCACCTCCGAGATTCAGGTAACCGATTGTCCGGGCAGCAAGTTCACTGTTTGGCAATATTCTCCTGCTCTCAGCGATAGCTACGAGCCCTCCTTTATATTGTCCTTCCCTGAATATCGGCAACTGTTTTAGATCCGTTAAGGTCTCATAATCCACCCGCCTCCTGATAAGGAAATACCGGTCACCTTTTCTCCTTGCCTCAGTAATGACAGCTTTCCAGCCGGCTGCAGACCGGTTGCCAAACAAACGTGCCAGGCCGGCTGCCAACCCGTCAATTCCATTAGACCATGTTGAAGGTGACATCCCGGTGCTCCTTGTATCCATATAGATGGTATAATAAGGAACCGAACTTGCCAGCAGCCGGCCGTCATGTGCAAGAATATCTCCCCTGTCGGCAGGAATCTCAGCGGTCTTAAAGACATATTTCTCGCTCATTTCCGCCCATTTTGTACGCTCCACGTACTGGAGTATCACGATGCGTACAAGCAATACGGAAGCCAGTAATGCAATTGCAAAGTATACAATACCGCTGCGCCAGACTATGTCATCACGTACTGCCATTCCTTTATTTTTTATCCACTAAAACTTTATAGGGTGGCGCCTTCATCTCCTCAAGATCAAGCCCCTTTTCCTTTACCATCCTGAACACCTCCGACTGCTTGCTTACATTTGTCAGATCGGCTGATGTGGAAAGGGCCTCGGCCCTCAGCTCCTTTACCTCTTTCTCGAGCCTGGTAAGTTCCCTGGTTATTCTCTCCGCGTGAAACCTGTTCCCGATGTAGAGTGCTGCCAGCAGGACAATAAATGCAATGTATCCCAGGTTCTTAAGTATAATCTTTTCGGAGACCATGCTCCCGCTGAGAAGCTCCTTCATGAAGCTTCCTCTTTTTACCTGATTACTGCTGTTTTCTTTACCTGCAACCATCTATAATATTTTTTCTGCAACACGCAATCTTGCACTTCTTGCCCTCTTGTTGCTTTCAAGCTCTTTCGCACCAGGTGTTATTCCCTTCCTGCCAATGACCCTGAAGGGAGTAATAACATTTCCATAGAAATCTTTCTTCGTCTCACCTTCAAAATTGCCGGTCTTTATAAAATTTTTTACGATCCTGTCCTCAAGCGAATGGTATGTTATGACCACAAGACGCCCACCTTTATTCAGCAGAGAGAGAGCCTGTTCAAGCATCTCCTTCAAGCAGTCTGTTTCGTGGTTGACAGCAATTCGTAAGGCCTGGAATACTTTAGCAAGGAATTTATGCTCGAGTCTGGCAGGTACCAGTTTAACAAGAGCATTAGTCAAATCGTTTACAGTAGCCAAAGGCTTGACAATCCTTGAGGTAACTATTTCCCTGGCAATCCTTCTCGATTCACGGAGCCCTCCATAGTTGTAGAAAACATCTGCAAGCGAATTCTCATCCAGTGTATTAAGAAGATCAGCGGCTGTTACGGCACCACGTCTGTTCATCCTCATATCGAGAGAGGTATCCTGTCTGAAGGTAAACCCACGCAGAGGTTCATCAAACTGGTGGAACGAAACACCCAGGTCGGCTATAAGACCATCGATCGAGTCTATCCCATTGAAGAGGAGGTTATTTCTCAGGAACCGGAAGTTCTGGTTCAGAAACAGGAATTTCTTATCATCTGGCAGATTCATTATGACATCCTCATCCTGGTCAAAAGCGATCAGTCGCCCGGTTTTTAGTTTTTTAAGTATTTCCATTGAGTGGCCTCCACCTCCGAAAGTAACGTCAACATAAGTCCCGTCCGGCATGATATTCAGTCCTTCAATACTCTCATGGAGCAGTGCGGGAATATGGTAAACCATTATACTTCAGGCTCATTTAAACTTCCACCCATCAGTTTTTCAGCCAGGTCCGCAAAGTCTTCGGCAGCCATACCTATTCCTTCATAAACATCAGCAGCCCATATCTCAATCCTTCCGTCCTGACCTGCCAGAACAACATCACGCTCTGCCCCTATAAGATCAAGAAGCCGCTTTGGAACCAGCATCCTGTTGTTATTATCCAGAGACAGCTCAGCTGTTCCTTTGAAAAAATTCCTGAGGAACATATTATGCTCACGGTTATAGGGATTTATTCTCTTTCTGATCTTCTCCAGCTGCCTGTCCCAGTCTTCGATAGAATAAAGTACCAGGCAATTCTCGAATATATCTTTCCGTACCACAAAATGATCCTGTGCATCTGCAGGCATCTGCTTCTTGAATGCCATTGGAAGTATTATCCTGCCCTTGACATCCACTTTGCACATGTAATCACCTATAAATGTGGCCATCCCTGCTTTTTATGATTAAAAGGCTAAAATAACTAATAATTATCCACTTTACTCCACTTTACTCCACTTTTTTTATTTTTTTGTTAATAACTTTTAAGCGCAGATTTCCATTTTACGGACAATAAGTAGTGTTGTACCTAATCAGAAGAAGTATAACAGCACGATATTTTTGGTAAATTTGAGCATATTGTTTAATCAATTATTAAGCCTTGCAGATGGATAACAGTCCGGAAGAAAACAAGATTCAGAAAATAGATGTGGAAAAAGTACTCTATTCAAAGAATCCAGCTTTAAAAAAAGCAATTCCCCGGTTTGTGGTGAATTATCTTAAACGAATTGTGCATCAGGTTGAGCTGAATACCTTTCTTGACAGATCGGGTCACCTGAAAAATGCTGAGCTGATTGAAGCAGGGTTAAAATACCTCGGGATAGAATATAAAGTTCACAACAGCCAGAACCTCCCAAAAAGCGGACGATATATATTCGTATCAAACCACCCTCTTGGCGGCCTCGATGGCCTTGTCTTCATCTATGAGCTTTCAAAGTACTTTCACGATATCAAATTTCCTGTGAACGATATCCTGACCAATATTGAAAACCTGTCGGGCATATTTCTTCCGGTGAACAAACACGGAGCACAGGCAAAAGATGCAGTCAGAAAGATCGAAGAAGCATATGCATCCGATAGTCAGATCCTTTATTTCCCGGCCGGATTATGCTCAAGGAAGAGAAAAGGAATAATCAAAGACCTTAAGTGGCAAAAGAGTTTCATTACCAAGGCTGTTTCGCATGAAAGAGATATTGTTCCTGCTTATTTCTCCGGGAGGAACTCCAACTTCTTTTACAGGCTTGCAAACATCCGTAAGCTACTGGGAATTAAGGCTAACATAGAAATGCTTTACCTGGCCGACGAGATGTTTAAACAGAAAGACAAAGAGATTAACCTGGTTTTTGGCAGTACTATTCCGTGGCAGACTTTCGACAGGACAAGGACTCCGCCTGAATGGGCCGAATGGGTAAAGGCAAAATCATATGAACTGGAATCTGTAATCCCAGGATAAACATTGAATTAAAAAAAATGAGTAAATTGCAGTTGATTTTTTCAAACACCATACCCGGATTTGCTACACCTATTATCTTGATCTCATGAAACCTATTGTTGATCAATTGCCTAAGGATCAAATAATTGCTGAATTGACCCGTGATAAATTACTTCGCAAAACCAACAATGGCAATAATGAGGTATACGTGTTTGACAATATTAATTCCCCTTCCCTGATGCATGAAGTGGGGAGGGTAAGGGAGATTACTTTTCGTCATGCAGGAGGAGGTACAGGCAAAGACATTGATATAGACGAATTTGATACTGCAAGGGAATATCCTCAGAAACAATTGATAGTATGGGATCCGGAGAACAGGGAAATTATAGGTGGTTATCGTTTCTACTTCCCTGAAAAAGACTGTAAGGATTGTGATATTACGAGGCTCGCATCATCAATCTATTTTCATTTTTCCAATAAATTTCTATCAAAATACTACCCCCATCTGATGGAACTTGGCAGATCATTTGTCCATCCCGATTATCAATCCCGGGCCAGAGGCAGAAAAAGCCTGTTTGCCCTTGATAATCTCTGGGACGGTCTGGGAGCTATCATAATTGATAATCATCATCTCAGGTACCTGTTCGGGAAAGTTACCATGTATACTCATTTCCATCAGAAAGCCAGAGACATGATACTCTATTTCCTGATGAAGCATTTTGATGATCCTGATCAGCTTGTTACACCAATTTATCCTGCAAAGATCGATTCACATCCTGATGAGATGAAAAAGATATTCACGGGAAAGAGATACAAGGAAGACTACAAGATACTGTCGCGTGAAGTGAGGAACCTGAATGAGAATATCCCTCCACTTATAAATGCCTATATGAACCTCTCACCTACAATGCGTACATTCGGCACCTTTATAAACGACAAATTCGGAAATGTTGAGGAGACAGGTATTATGATCACACTGAAAGACATATACGTGGAAAAGATCAACAGGCACCTGGCTTCATATAAGAAGGATTTTGAGATTAGGTGGTTCTCTCCTGAAAGTCAGTAAGCCCTCACATTACGGCCTTCGACATAGTTGATATATGACTGGTTCACTACTTTGTTGCCTCCGGGTGTGGGGTAGTTCCCTGTGAAATACCAGTCGCCCGTGTGCCCCGGGCAGGCTTCATGGAGACCCTCAATTGACTGAAATACAATCTCGACCTCCGATTTAATATCCTCCGATTTTAACATAGAGGCTATTTTCCGCGAAATTTCCTCAGTCGGGAATGGCTTGTAAATTTCCCTTACCGCATTTTTTATCTTCTCAACAGGTTTAAGGTTCTCCTTCCTGGCTTTCAGGTATACTTTCTGAATAACCGATTCCCTGCCTGTTTCCTTCAGCAGATCGATAGCTGCCCTGAAAGCAATAAAATCGCCCAGTTTAGCCATATCAATACCATAGCAGTCGGGATACCGCAGCTGGGGTGAAGACGAGAGGATAATGATCTTTTTCGGATCGAGCTTGTCAAGTATCCTTATGATGCTCCTTTTCAAAGTAGTTCCTCTTACAATCGAGTCATCAATAACTACAAGGTTATCCTTACCCCTGTTTATCACACCATAAGTAACATCATAAATATGTCCTACCAGATCCTCCCTCCCTTTGTCCTCACTGATGAATGTCCGAAGTTTGGCGTCTTTCACAGCTATCTTCTCGACCCTGGGACGTTGCTTTATTATTTTTTCAAGTTCCTCAGGGGTAAGGTATGAGCCCCTGCTCAGTATATGATCAATCTTTAGCTGGCCAAGATATTCCTCAACACCCTTAATAAGGCCGTAAAATGCACTCTCAGCTGTGTTTGGTATATATGAAAAAACTGTATTGTCGAGATCATAACCTACCGCCTTTAGCACGGGTTTCGTAAGCAACTCACCCAGTTTCTTTCTCTCCCGGTATATTGCCTTATCGGTACCTCTTGAAAAGTATATCCTCTCAAAAGAACATTTCCTGGGTTCCGTTTCCTCTCTTATCTTCTCAATACTTGTCTCCCCTGAAGTCTTAATAATTATTGCACTGGCAGGAGGAAGTTCCTTTGCCTCCCTGGTTCTTACATTAAAAATAGTCTGAATGGCCGGTCTCTCCGATGCAACTACAACAACCTCATCATCAATATAATAATATGCGGGCCTTATGCCTGCTGGGTCCCTCATAACAAATGCATCACCGTGTCCCAGCATACCGGCCATGGCATACCCTCCATCCCAGTTACGCGATGCTTTCGACAGGATAGATGCAACATTCAGATTCTTCTCAATCAGAGGAGATATATCTTTTTTTGAAATACCATCGTCTTTATATTTGCGAAAAAGTCTCTCATTCTCCTCATCCAGCCTGTGCCCGATATTTTCGAGTATTGTCACTGTATCGGAGAAATCGACAGGATTCTGGCCAAGCTCCACAAGACTGCTGAAAACCTCCCTGACATTGGTGAGATTGAAATTGCCAGCCATCACCAGGTTCCTGGATTTCCAGTTATTTTCGCGACTTACCGGGTGAACACTGTCAATATTGTAGTTACCGTAAGTGCCATAGCGTAAATGGCCAAGGTATATGTCGCAGGCAAAAGGAATATTCTTTTTGATGAAAACAGGATCTTTAAGATCACCGTTGTATTTCCTTGAAGCCAGGTCAATGTCATCATATATCAGGTCATAGATCTCTTTTATCGGATTGGCCTTGTTGGACCTTTGGCGGAATATATACCTGTTCCCCGGGGGAACATCAAGCTTTATCCCTGCCAGTCCTGCGCCGTCCTGCCCCCTGTTGTGCTGTTTCTCCATCATCAGGTACATTTTCTGCAGACCATATTTCCATGTACCGTATTTTTCAATATAATATTCCATCGGCTTTCGCAATCTTAGCATTGCAATGCCGCATTCATGTTTGATACTATCGCTCATAATTATTTTTTAATCTGATCGGGAAAATTAATAAAATCAGGAACGATATATGCGTTGGGAAATTCATCACTGATTATCAGGAATAATCTTGTGGCTTCCGTTCTTGTCCTGAAGTCTCCTACCCTGATCTTAAACCATCCGGGCTCAGCATAAAGGAGATACGATTCTACATCAGGAAACTTGCTGATAAAATCAGCCCTCGTTTTGTTTGCTTCATCCCGGGCATTCCTCTTGGAACTGTTGTAGATCTGAATCCTGTAACCACGCATTCCGGGCCGGTTGTTATTTAATTTTGCCAGTTTATCATTACCCAGTATATATCTGCTGATAAGGCTGTCGATAGCGGGGTTCTGGATAATATTAAGGCTGCCGGAGCCTGAATCATCTTCATTACTGTTGAACAGATCCGAAGTTTTAATAAAAGCCTGGCCCATCCCAAAGGCTGATGTAAGTAGAAAAGTAACAAGTATCAAAAAGGATTTTCTGATCATGTGGCAAAAATAACATTTCGTTGACAGAAAAGAAACGGATTCTCCAGGTTTATTATTTTCTTTCGTAACATGCTGTCATTGTGATGATTTCAATGCAAGGTAAAAATTACCTCCATGAGAACCTGCAACATATATGTTTCCATCATAGCTTAATGCTAATCCGGCACCCAAAGCGTCGGTATTATAGGAATCACAGAGACTGAACATACGTATCAGCCCGGCGTCGGAACCATCATCCGTATTTGCAATATTAATTATAAAGCAGTTCCTGTTAAGCATCATAATATCGCCCACACCATCAAAAATAAGGGCTGAGCCCTGGTTGGAGCTTTCAAGATATTTCTTCCACCGGACTGATCCTGTTGAGCTAAGTGAAGCCAAAAAAGAATTGTTCAGAGTGCCTTCCTCAGATGGAAGTTCAGTTTTTCCACTCAAATAAATATTCCCTGATCCGTCGGCAATAACCGACAGGCTGGCAGCACCAAAATCAGGATTGTTATAGAGCTCTGTCTCCCACAGTTTCTGCAAAAGATCGTTGTACATGGCAACACTTGCTTTAGGCCTGGCACCCGGAGCCTGCCGTGTAAGTGCCAGAAAAATATTACCTTCACCATCAACGTGAGCCCCGCTTGCCGCAACAAAATTTACATCATTTATCTTGTTCTCTTCCATTACCTGACCAGTGGTATCGAATCTGACAAAAAGTATGCCTGTTGTCCCGCTGTCTGACGAATCAGGACTTGCAGTACCAATTGCCAGGAGACTTCCGTTTCCAGCATGGAACAGGCTCGTAAAATCTACCCTGAATCCAGCATCAAACGTCTTTTCCCACAACAGGGTTCCTTCAGAGCTGAGATGCATGAGTAACATGTCTCCATCTGCATTACCACCGGTAACATAGCCCGAAGTGTCGAACCATACCGCACTGAATAATCCTGCATCCGGCCAGGTGAAATCAACTACCTGTCTTCTGTTTTTATCAAGCCTGACAAGATATGGCTTTCCGTCTGTCTCTCCACATGAAATTAACCCTGAATCGGCTGTTGCACTGAGGAAGTACGCCATGCCCTTACCGTAGGATTTATCCCAGATAAAGTCACTTTCGCTTTTCCTGCAGGATGAAAACAGAATAATTAATAACAGCACCGGGATTATTCTTCGCATCATATTTAAGCCGTATATAATTTTTTTGAATCTCTATTCAAGCTCCTCAGCCAACTCATCGGTCATTTCAAGATTATGATATACAAACTGGATATCATCATCATCTTCA